>JAWWBV010000160.1:0-6077 GCA_033720795.1 Halomonas sp.
CCCTGGCGCAGCACGGCGTCGATGGCGTTCATGATGGCGTCGTGCGCGGCGCGGCAGCCCTCCTCGCCGTTACCGAGAAAGTCGAGCATCATCGCACCGGACCAGATCTGGCCGATGGGGTTGGCGATGCCCTGCCCGGCGATGTCCGGGGCGCTGCCGTGCACCGGCTCGAAGAGGCTCGGGAAGCTGCCGTCGGGGTTGATGTTGGCCGAGGGCGCCACGCCGATGGTGCCGGTGCAGGCCGGGCCCAGGTCGGAGAGGATGTCGCCGAACAGGTTGCTGGCCACCACCACGTCGAACCAGTCGGGGTGCATCACGAAGTTGGCCGCCAGGATGTCGATGTGGAACTGGTCCACCGCGACCTCGGGGTAGTGCGCACCCATCGCCTTCACGCGTTCGTCCCACCACGGCATGGTGATGGCGATGCCATTCGACTTGGTGGCCGAGGTGAGCTTCTTCCGCGGCCGGGACTGGGCCAGCTCATAGGCATACTTCAGCACCCGGTCGACCCCGGTGCGGGTCATCACCGTCTCCTGGATCACCACCTCGCGCTCGGTGCCCTCGAACATCCTGCCGCCGACGCTGGAGTACTCGCCCTCGGTGTTCTCGCGCACCACATAGAAGTCGATGTCGCCGGGTGCGCGGCCCGCCAGCGGGCTCCTGATGCCCGGCAGCAGCTTGCAGGGGCGCAGGTTGACGTACTGGTCGAAGCGGCGACGGAACTGCAGCAGCGAGCCCCACAGCGAGATGTGGTCGGGCACCGTCTCCGGCCAGCCCACGGCGCCGTAGAAGATGGCATCGTACGCCTTGAGCCGCTCGAACCAGTCGTCGGGCAGCATCTGGCCGTGCTCGAGGTAGTAGTCACAGCTGGCGAAGTCGAAGGGCTCGAGGGCGAGGTCGAGGTGAAAGCGCTCGGCGGCGGCCTCGAGGGCGCGCAGACCCTCGGGCATCACCTCCTTGCCGATGCCGTCGCCGGGAAGTACCGCGATGCGGTGGGTCATGGGTCGTCTCCTGGGGTCGTGGGCAGTTGCTGCCAGTCTATTCCTCCACAGGAGAAAGATAATCGCGCTATGCTTCAACTTATTATTGATTAAAAGTGGAGAGTAGCATGTCTCCCCTCGACGACCTGGCCTTCTTCCGGCAACTGGCCCATGCCGGCAGCCTCACGGCCACGGCCCGGGCGCTCGGGCTCTCGCTGTCGGCGGTCAGCAAGCGCCTGAAGCAGCTCGAGGGGCGACTGGGCGTGGAGCTCGCCAGCCGCACCACCCGGCGCCTGGCGTTGACCGCCGAAGGCGAGCGCTACCTCGCCCGCGGGGGGATGATCCTCGAGGAGCTGCGGGAGCTCGAGGAGTCCCTGGGCGAGCATCGCGCCGAGCTCTCCGGGCCACTGCGGGTCAACGCCACCTTCGGTTTCGGCCGCCGTCACGTGGCGCCGCTGCTCTCGGCCTTCTGCCGCGACCATCCCGGCATCGAGGCGACGCTGGAGCTCTCCGGCTTCCCGCTGAGCCTCGGCGACCAGGCCTTCGACATCGGCATCCGGGTGGGCGAGCCGCCGGACTCTCGCCTGGTGGCTCGCCGGATCCTGGCCAACCGACGGGTGCTCTGCGCCGCACCCTCCCTCGTGGCGACCCTGCCGCCCCTGGACTCGCCGGCCGACCTGGCGACACGGCCCTGCCTGCTGCTGCGCGAGAACGATAGCGACTTCGCCGTCTGGCGCTTCCAGCGGCGCGACGACCCCGCGGTGGAGCAGGCGGTGAAGGTGGGCGGGGCGCTGGCCAGCAACGACGGGGAGGTGGTCATGCGACTCGCCCTGGACGGTCACGGTATCGCCCTGCGCTCCTGGTGGGACGTGCACGAGCACCTGCATCGGGGAGATCTGATCAAGCTGCTGCCCGACTGGCAGGGGGTGCGCGCCGACTTCCATGCGGTCTACCGACACCGGCGCCACGTGCCGGCCCGCCTCCGTGCCTTCGTCGCCTATCTTGAACAGGAGATGGCCAGTCGCGTGCCTTGCCTTCAGAATGTCGCCACTGTCAGTCGAGGAGCCACGTCCCCGTGAATGTGCTGATGTTCACCAACACCTACCTGCCCATCGTCGGCGGGGTCAGCGAGTCGGTCCAGCGGCTCAAGCGCCAGCTGCAGGCCGCCGGTCACCGGGTGCTGGTGGTGGCACCTCGCCTGGAGGGCCAGCCTGCCGAGGAGGACGACGTGGTTCGGGTGGCGGCCATGCAGCACTTCAACGGCAGCGACTTCTCGCTGCCGGTGCCGATTCCCGGTCAGCTCCACGAGGCGATCGAGGCCTTCGAACCGGACATCGTCCACGCCCACCACCCCTTCCTGCTCGGCGATACCGCGGCCCGGGCGGCCGAGACCTACGGCCTGCCGCTGATCTTCACCCATCACACCCTCTACGAGCACTACACCCACTACGTGCCCGGCGACTCGCCGCGCATGCAGCGCTTCGCCGTGGCGCTCGCCACCCAGTACACCTGGCTGTGCGACGAGGTGATCGCGCCCAGCGAGAGCATCCGCGACCTCCTGCGCCGACGGGAGGCCAACCCCGCCATCAGCGTGGTGCCGAGCGGCGTGGACATCGCGCGCTTCGCCCTGGGCGATGGCCGCGCCTGGCGGACGCGGCTGGGCATTCCCGACGAGGCCTACGTGATGGGGCACCTGGGGCGGCTGGCGCTGGAAAAGAACCTGGCGTTTCTGGCCGAGGCGCTGGCCGAGGCCCTGCTGGCGCGGCCCGAGGCCCACTGCCTGGTGGTGGGCGAGGGCGAGGCGCGTCACGACATCGAGGTGGCGATGGTGGCCCGCGGCGTGGCGGACCGGCTGCACTTCACCGGACGCCTCCAGGGCCAGGCGCTGATCGATGCCTATCACGCCATGGATGTCTTCGCCTTCGCCTCCCACAGCGAGACCCAGGGCATGGTGGTGGCCGAGGCCATGGCGGCCGGGTTGCCGGTGGTGGCCCTCGACGCCCCGGGGGTCCGCGAGGTGGTGGTCGAGGGTCGCAACGGCCGGCTGATCGCCGGCGACGACCTCGGCGCCATGGCCGAGGCGCTGGCCGCGCTCTCCGCGCCCGAGATGCGCTCGCCCCTGGCCGAGGCGGCGCTGGCGACGGCCGCCGGCTATGACGAGGCGCGCTGCGCCGCGCGCTGCCTGGCCGTCTATCGCCAGGCCATCGCCCGGGGCGGCCCCTTCACCCATGCCGACGAGGGGGGCTGGGAGCGGATCCGCCATCGGCTGGGCGCCGAGTGGCAGATGCTGCGCCATCGCGGCCGCCTGCTGCGCCACCTGGTGCAGGAGGAGTGGGAGCAGGAGCGTCCCGCCTGGTGGCCCGGCCACCGCGAGGAGGACGAGACCGAGGCGCCCCGGGAGTAGCCTGCCTCAGCGGGCGCGTCGGCGCCGGTCCGCCCAGCGCTTCAGCCCGATCAGCAGGGCCACCCCGACCAGCAGGCCGCCGATCGCCCAGTAAAGCTCGCCGCGGCTCTCGGCGGTGGCCAGCTGTCCCAGCTGGCTGCCGAGCAGGGTGACGCCGGCGAGCCCCGGGGCGATACCCAGCAGCGAGCCGATCATGTAGTCGCGAAAGCGCAGGCGGAAGGCGCCGGCCATCATGTTGGTCAGGGTGAAGGGGGCCAGCGGCAGCAGGTTCACCAGCGTCATGGTGCGGATGCCGCGCCCCGAGAGGTAGCGCGAGAGGCCCTTGAGGCGCCGGCCGCCGTGGCGCATCAGCGCCTCGCGGCCCAGCCGGCGCCCGACCCACCAGGTCAGCATCGAGGCGGCCAGGGTGCCGGCCAGGGCGTAGGCGAAGCCCCACCAGGGCCCGAACAGCAGGCCGGTCAGCGCCACCAGCAGGCTGAGCGGGAACATCACCAGCGAGGCGCCGGCGTAGATCGCCATGACCACCGCGACCGCCCAGGGCGCGTCCCGCCAGGCCAGTGCCCCCGTCACCAGCGTCATCAGGGTCTCCACCGTCAGCAGGTCGCGCATGGCGAGCCACTGCCAGAGCAGGCCCAGGGCCAGGAGGGCGGCCAGCAGGCCGGTGACGAGGACGAGGCGGTGGCTCATGTCGCGCGAATCCTTGGAGACAGGGGCTCCAAGCATACGGCAGCGCGGGCGAGCGCCAAAGCGACGCCCACCCGCTCCCTTCCCGGCGTCGCCTCAGCCCCGGCGAGCCAGCACCCGCAGGCGGGACTCGCACATGTCGAGGTCGAGGTAGGTGCCCTGCAGGTGGCGCCGGCCGGTGCTCGGGTCGAAGGCGTTGCGCCCATGCATCACCCGGCGATTGTCGAAGGCGACCATCTCGCCCGGGGCCAGGGAGAACTCGAGCCGGTGCCGGGGATCCTGTGCCAGCGTCCAGAAGGCGCGGTAGGCGTCGTACCAGGCATCGATCTCCTCGAGGGGGAGGCGCAGGGTGTCGCGAATCCAGTTGTTGAGTCGCACCTCGACGACCCGGCCCTGCTCGTCGAGGGAGAGCAGCGGTGCGCTCCACACGAGGTCATGCGCCTCGTCCTGGAAGCGGAAGTCGATCTCGGTCTCGCTGAGCCGGCGGAACGCCTCCGGGGCCTGGCGACGCAGGGCCTCGGCCGCGGCGAAGCCGTCGAAGAAGGTGGACTCGCCGCCCTCGGCGTCGTTCTCCAGGCAGTAGAGCAGCTGGATGTCCGGCGGATGGCGCCAGTTGGGCAGGTCGGTGTGCAGCGCCAGGCCGATGGCGGTGTAGGCGGCGTTGTTGGGGTTGGGCTTGGACTGCACGTCGAAGCGGGCCCCGAAGTTGGTGGCGCGCAGCGGCCCGATGCGGCCCGCCAGGCGGCTGACCTCCTCGTCGGCCAGCGGGCCGTTCTCGAGCAGCACCAGGCCATCGCGCAACAGGGCGGTGAGCCAGGCGCGCTCGCCCTCTGCGCCGGCCACGAAGTCGGCGTGGTCGACGCGGGTCGGGCGATAGTCCGGGGCCCAGGGGCGGCGAGCCGGCACGGCATCCTCTCGCGCCTGGCCCGGGCGGCGCTGATGCAGCCAGACGGCGTCGAAGCGGCTGACGTGGCCGTCGGCCCAGGTCAGGATCAGGTTGCCGTCCTCGAGCCCCGTGGCCGGCGCCTGTTCCGGCA
The DNA here is from genome assembly GCA_033720795.1 of Halomonas sp. Lineage (GTDB taxonomy): Bacteria > Pseudomonadota > Gammaproteobacteria > Pseudomonadales > Halomonadaceae > Halomonas. Next base: position 5,106 of record JAWWBV010000160.1, read on the forward strand.
CCTCGAGGGCCATGTAGAGGCGCTCGCGGGTCATCGGGTGGCGGCACTCGGCGCAGGCGCAGTGGTCGCGCAGCCAGGTCAGCGGAAACCGGGCCCGGTCGCCGTTGCGCCAGCGCAGGGCCAGCTGTCGTCCGGCCTCCGTGGCCTCGATGAGCGCCGGCCCCTCGGCGTGCGGGCTAAGTTCGCCCATGGGCAGCACGGCACGTGCCTCGGCAATCGGCGTATCGGTCATGATCGGCTCCTCCCATATCGAAGACGCTCATGGTGGCGGCTGGCCGGGTCGCCGACAAACGATTAATCTGGCCCCTATGACCCCATTCAGCTTATGCCTAGGTTATTCATGAATCGGCTTCCCCCCCTGCAGTGGCTGCAGGCCTTCGAGACGGCGGCGCGCACCCTGAGCTTCACCGCCGCCGGTCAGGAGCTGGGCGTGACCCAGGCGGCGATCAGCCAGCGGGTGCGCCTGCTCGAGGATCGCCTGGGCCAGAAGCTCTTCGTGCGTCATCCGCGCAGCCTCGGCCTGACCCCGGCGGGGCAGGCCTGGTTGCCGTGCCTGCAGGATGGCTTCACGCGCCTGGCCGAGGGCACCGAGGAGGTCTTCGGCGGCGGCGGGGACGCGCCGGTCACCCTGCGCACCACGCCGGTGGTGCAGCAGAACTGGCTGGCGCCGCGCCTGTGCGCCTTTCGCCGCGAGCATCCCGAGGTGGCGCTGAGGCTCGTCAGCGCCATCTGGCCGGATGACTTCGGCCCCGAAGGCGCGGATCTGGAGATCCGCTACGGTCAGGGCACCTGGCCGGGCATGGAGGCGGTCTCCCTCGGCAGGGAGACGATGCTGCCGGTGTGTGCCCCGGCGCTGGCCGAGCGCATCACCGAGCCGGCGGACCTGGCGGAGCACACCCTGCTGCACGCCGTGGGGTTCGAGGTGGGCTGGCCCACCTGGCTGGAGGCCGTGGGGGTGCCGACGCTGGCCTC
>JAWWBV010000161.1:0-6048 GCA_033720795.1 Halomonas sp.
GCGTACTTCTCGACGCCCAATGCCTCTTCCACGGCCACGTGGTTGTTGATGAAGAAGTGCCGGGGCACGTAGAGCATGGGCAGCGCATCGGTGGTCCAGACGCCGGTCTCGGCATCCACGTCAATGGGCAGTTCGGGGGCCATCTTGGTCACGGTGTCACTCACTCGAATTGTTGTTGGATGCGTGGTCAGGGGGCAGGGGCGATCATTCGCCCCAGACGTCGCGCAGCACGCGGACCCAGTTCTCGCCCATGATCTTGCGGACCTGGGCTTCGCTGAAGCCACGGCGCGAGAGCGCCTCGGTGAGGTTCCCGAATTCGCCGATGGTGCGAATGCCCTCGGGATTGATGATCTTGCCGAAACGCGTCAGGCGACGGGCATAGCCCTTGTCGTGGGTCAGCCACTCGAAGAAGGCCTGGTCGTGGCCCTGGGTGAAGTCGGTGCCGATGCCGATGGCATCCTCGCCGACGATGTTCATCACGTACTCGATGGCCTCGACGTAGTCGTCGACGGTGGCATCCACCCCGGCCCGCAGGAAGGGCGTGAACATGGTCACGCCGACGAAGCCGCCATGGTCGGCGATGAACTTGAGTTCCGCGTCGGACTTGTTGCGGGGATGCTCCTTGAGCCCGGAGGGCAGGCAGTGGGAGTAGCAGACCGGCTTCTCGGAGGCCTCGATGACCTCGCGGGAGGTGGTCTCGCCGACATGGGAGAGATCGCACATGATGCCCACGCGGTTCATCTCGGCGACGATCTCGCGCCCGAAGCCGGACAGGCCGCCGTCACGTTCGTAGCAGCCGGTGCCCACGAGGTTCTGGGTGTTGTAGCACATCTGCACGATGCCGACGCCCAGCTGCTTGAAGATCTCGACGTAGCCGATCTGGTCCTCGAAGGCGTGGGCATTCTGGAAGCCGTAGATGATGCCGGTCTTGCCCTCCTCCTTGGCCCGGGAGATGTCGGCGGCGGTGCGCACCGGACGCACCAGGTCGCTGGACTCGGCCATCAGGGCATTGCTCCTGACGATGTTGTCGACGGTGGCCTGGAACCCCTCCCAGACCGAGACCGTGCAGTTGGCGGCGGTCAGGCCGCCCCTGCGCATGTCCTCGAACAGCTCGCGGTTCCACTTGGCGATAACGAGGCCATCGATGACGATGGCGTCCTGGTGCAGCTCGGCTGGGGTCATGACGGGGCTCCGGAAGAATGCATGAACTTGCCGGCAGCATATCCCCCACCCCCCGGGGCTCGGCGCCTGGAAGCGACGGGGAAGATTCCAAAAGCGTCATGGCCGTCGCGATCGCGACACGCGGCGAATCAGAGCCGTTGCAGGTAGGCGGGACCGCCGAGGTTGCGCATCTGGGCACGGATCCAGGCGCTGCGGCGCAGCACATGGGGGCCGGGGCGAGAGGCGCTCCAGCCGCGGGGGTTGGGCAGGATGGCGGCCAGGCGGCTGGCCTGGACGTCGCTGAGCGCTGACGCGGAGACCCCGAAGTAGTGGCGGGACGCGGCCTCCAGGCCGAAGACGCCGTCGTCCCACTCGGCGATGTTGAGGTAGACCTCGAGGATCCGCTGCTTGGGCCAGAGCATCTCGATGAGCAGGGTGAACCAGGCCTCCAGGCCCTTGCGCACCCAGCTTCGGTCGGTCCACAGGAAGAGGTTCTTGGCGGTCTGCTGACTGAGGGTACTGGCGCCGCGCAGGTCACCGCCGTTGAGACTGGCGGTGACGGCACGCCGCAACTCGACCAGGTCGAAGCCATGATGCACGGGGAAGCGCTGGTCCTCGGCGGCGATCACCGCGAGCTTGGCCTGGGGGGACAACGCCTCCCAGGGGCGCCACTCCTGGCGGATCTCCAGCGCCTCGCCGGCGCGCCAGGCCTCCACCTTGCGCTCGAGCATCACCATGGAGCCACCCAGCGGCACCACCCGAAGCATCAGCACCAGCAGGACCGACAGCCCCACCCAGCCCAGCAGGGCGAGCCCCAGGACACGCGCCGCCCGACGCCCCCAGTTACGCATCAGGCCTCGTTCATGTGCTGAGCCGCACGCTGGCATAGGTGGGTTCTCCCCGGGCCTGGGCCAGGGCATTCAGGGCCGCGGACACCGGCTCGATGACCGGCTCGTAACAGGCGGACTGCAGCAGGGTCGCCGCCTCCTTGCCCAGGGACACGGGCACCAGATCCACGGGCGTGGTGCCCAGCCGCTCGTCCCGAGGTGGGATGCCGAAGTACTCCCGGTAGCACTTGGAGAAGTGCGGTGTCGAGACGAAGCCACAGGCCGACGCCACCTCGATGATCGACATCGCGGTCTGCTTGAGCAGCTGGCGGGCCCGGGTCAGGCGCAGCTTGAGGTAGTAGCGCGACGGCGAGCAGTGCAGGTTCTTCTGGAACAGCCGCTCGAGCTGGCGACGCGAGACGTCCACGTAGTCGGCCAGCTCGTCGAGGCTGATGGGCTCCTCCAGATTGGCCTCCATCAGCGCGACGATCTCCAGCAGGCGTGGCTGGGTGGTGCCCAGCACGTGCTTGAGCGGCACCCGTTGCTGGTCCTGCTCGCCCCGCACCCGGTCGTAGATGAACATCTCGGAGATGCCCGCCGCGAGCTCGCGCCCGTGGTCGCGGCCGATCAGGGTCAGCATCATGTCCAGCGGTGCGGTGCCGCCGGAGGAGGTGGCGCGATCGCGGTCGATGGAGAACAGCCGAGTGGTGAGCGCAACCTTGGGGAAGGCCTCCTGCATCGCGGCCAGGCATTCCCAGTGCACGCTGGCCTCGAAGCCGTCGAGGAGCCCCGCCCGGGCCAGGGCCCAGGTCCCCGTGCACACCGCGCCCAGGCGACGCGACTGCCGGGCCTGGGACTGCAGCCAGGTGACGTACTCGCGCGGGACGCTGCGCTGGGGCCCCACGCCACCGCAGACGATCACCGTATCGAGCGCCAGCGGCACGTTGGTAGCGGCATCCGGGGTGACCTGGAGGCCATCGCTGGCCTTCACCGGAGCGCCCTCGAGGCTCAGGGTGAACCAGCGATAGAGCTCGCGGCCGGCCAGCTGGTTGGCCATGCGCAAGGGTTCGATGGCCGAGGCCAGCGAAATGAGGGTGAAGTCGTCCATCAGCAGAAAACCGATGCTCTGGGGGACGGCGGCCGTGCGTGAGACCTGGGGAGCGGTTGTCATTCGAGTACTCCAGCGCAAGTAGCTTTGTGCCCCGTTCGTTTGTCATTGCTGTTTCGAATGAGGGCGCTAGGCATGACGGCCGCGTCGGGTGTCGCTGTCAGACATGCTCACGGGGGAATGTACCCCAGGTGTCGTTTTCTGGCATGTCAAATTTCCCTATCAGACGGCGACTCCTGGTGGACTGGGACGATCACGTCGCGCCTGCGCAACCTCATGTCGCCCGTGGACACGCCGCCGCGGGGACGGCATGCCCCGTCGACCCCTCAGCGGGTCGCGTGCAGGTGTCGGGCGTGGTAGCGCAGGTGCTCCTCGATGAAGGTGGCGATGAAGTAGTAGCTGTGGTCATAGCCCGGCTGTCGGCGCAGGGTCAGCGGATGGTCGTGCTCGGCGCACACCGCCTCGAGGCGCTCGGGACAGAGCTGCTCCTCGAGGAAGTCGTCGGCCTCGCCCTGGTCGATGAACAGCGGCTGGCTCGAGGCCCCGCGAGCCACCAGCTCGCAGGCGTCGTACTGGGTCCAGAGGCCGCGGTCCTCGCCCAGGTAGCCCGAGAAGGCCTTCTGCCCCCAGGGGCACTCGCTGGGATTGACGACCGGGGCGAAGGCCGACACCGCCCGGTAGTGGCCGGGCCGGCGCAGCGCCAGGATCAGCGCGCCGTGGCCGCCCATGGAGTGGCCGCTGATCGACTCGCGACCGTTGACCGGGAAGTGCTGGCGCACCACCGACGGCAGCTCCTCGGCGACGTAGTCATACATGCGGTAGTGCTGCTTCCAGGGCTCCTGGATGGCGTTGACGTAGAAGCCCGCGCCGCTGCCGAAGTCATAGCTGTCGTCCTCGCCCGGCAGGTTGGTGCCGCGGGGGCTGGTGTCCGGGCAGACGATGGCGATGCCGAGCTCGGCCGCCACCCGGTGGGCGCCGGCCTTCTGCATGAAGTTCTCGTCGGTGCAGGTCAGGCCGGAGAGCCACCACATCAGCGGCACGCGCCCGGTCTCCGCCTGGGGCGGCAGGTAGATGGCGAAGGTCATCTCGCAATCCAGCGCCCGGGAGCGGTGGCGATAGCGCTTGTGCCAGCCGCCGAAGCTCTTGTTGGCCGAGACCAGCTCGAGGTGTTCGGTCATGGTCATGGAGTCACTCTCCTTGTCGGGGCGGTATCCCTCGCGGCGCTCCTAACGTCCGGGGCTGGGCGCCGCGAGGGAGCATCATCAGTAGTGGAGCACGGTGCGGATGCTCTCCCCGCGGTGCAGCAGCTCGAAGGCCTCGTTGATCTTCTCGAAGGGCATGTCGTGGGTGATGAAGTCGTCGATGTTGATCTCGCCCTTCATGTAGCGATCCACGTAGCCCGGCAGCTCCGTGCGCCCCTTGACGCCGCCGAAGGCGGAGCCCTTCCAGACCCGGCCGGTGACCAGCTGGAACGGCCGCGTGGAGATCTCCTCGCCGGCCCCGGCGACGCCGATGATCACCGACTCGCCCCAGCCCTTGTGGCAGCACTCCAGCGCCTGGCGCATGACGTTGACGTTGCCGATGCACTCGAAGGAGTAGTCGACGCCGCCGTCGGTCATGTCGACGATCACCTCCTGGATGCTGGCGTCGTGCTCCTTGGGGTTGACGAACTCGGTGGCGCCGAACTGCGCGGCCAGGTGGAACTTCTCCGGGTTGACGTCGATGGCGATGATGCGGCTGGCCTTGGCCATCTGCGCGCCCTGGATCACCGCCAGGCCGATGGCGCCCAGGCCGAAGACGGCCACCGTGGCGCCCGGCTCCACCTTGGCGGTGTTCATCACCGCGCCGATGCCGGTGGTCACGCCGCAGCCGAGCAGGCAGATCTTGTCCAGCGGCGCCTCCTTCGAGACCACCGCCAGCGACACCTCGGGCAGCACGGTGTACTCGCTGAAGGTCGAGCAGCCCATGTAGTGGTGCAGCGGCTTGCCATCGAGCGAGAAGCGCGAGGTGCCGTCGGGCATCACGCCCTTGCCCTGGGTGGCGCGCACCGCGCCGCACAGGTTGGTCTTGCCGGAGAGGCAGAACTTGCACTGGCCGCATTCGGCGGTATAGAGCGGGATGACGTGGTCGCCGGGGCGCACGCTGGTCACGCCCTCGCCCACCTCCTGCACGATGCCGGCGCCCTCGTGGCCCAGCACCGCCGGGAAGTTGCCTTCCGGGTCGGCGCCGGAGAGGGTGAAGGCGTCGGTGTGGCAGACGCTGGTGGCGGCCATCTTGACCAGCACCTCGCCGGCCTTCGGGCCCTCGACGTCGATCTCGACCAGCTCCAGGGGCTTGCCGGCTTCCAGGGCGACCGCAGCGCGAGATTTCATGGCATCTTCCTCGTTCGGTGTGTGATGAACCTGACGACAGTCTAGGCAATTCGCCCTGTCGGGATAAACTGCATCAAACGCAGAACATTATTGTCACACAGCAACAATCACGCCGACGGGAGGCAACATGCAGCGCTGGGATCGGGTCGAGGCCTTCGTCGAGGTGGTGCGCCAGGGCGCCTTCAAGGCCGCGGCCGAGCGACTCCGGGTCTCGAGCTCCCACGTCAGCCGGCTGGTCAGCCAGCTCGAGAACCAGCTCGGCACCGCCCTGCTCTATCGCACCACGCGACAGATCCGCCTCACCGAGGCTGGCAGCGTCTACTACCAGCACTGCCGCCACCTGGTCGAGGGCCTCCACGAGGCCGAGGCCGCGATCAAGGACCTCCAGGCGAGGCCGATCGGCCTGTTGAGCCTGACCTGCGCCACCACCTTCGGCGAGCGCTACCTGGCGCCGCTGGTCAACGACTTCATGGTCCTGCACCCCCAGCTGGAGGTGCGCCTGCACCTGACCAATCGCCAGGTGGACATCATCGACGAGGGCTTCGACATCGCCGTTCGCATGGGCGCCCTCGAGGACTCC
>JAWWBV010000162.1:0-6035 GCA_033720795.1 Halomonas sp.
TGCAGCAGCAGCCGCGGCACCTCGGTGGTGGCGTCGAGGATGAAGGTGTAGGCGCCCGGCGTATGCGCCTTCAGCAGCCGGAAGACCGCGTTGTCCACCTTGGCGTAGGTGCCGATCTCCGAGAGGTCCGAGCAGACCAGGGTGAAGTTGTGCTTGTCGTCCAGCGAGCGCAGCCACTTGATCTTCTCGATGGCCTTCTTGTCGCCGAGGTGGCAGCCCAGGGCGTAGCCGGAGTCGGTCGGATAGGCGACCACCCCGCCGCCGCGGATGATCTGGATCGCCTGGTCGATCAGGCGCTTCTGGGGATTGTCCGGGTGGATCTGGAAGAACTGGCTCATGCGAGCTCCCTGTTCGGTGACCGGAAATGGAGTAGCGCCACGATAACATGCGCCGCCGGGGGCGGCGTCAGGCCCCCGGCGAGGCGGCCGCGCTCAGCCGGCGGCGGTGGCGACGAGGCCGGCCAGGCGCGGGTGGGTCCACACCGGCGGCGTGGCGGTGCGCGGCACGGGGCTCATGCTGCCCGGCGCCAGGTGCCCGCCGGGGAAGTGGAAGTCGCTGCCCACCGAGCCGAAGAGCTCGCGCTCCTGCAGCTGGCGCGCCAGGTCGCGGGTCACGTCGGGATTCTGGAAGCCGCTGACCAGCTCCGCGGCCTGGCCGCCGGCGGCGGCGAAGTCGTCGAGCAGCAGCCCGCGCTTGCGCCGGGTCAGGCCGTGGCGCAGCGGATGGGCGAGCACCGCCACCCCGCCGGCGTCGAGGATCCAGGCCACCGCCGTGGCCAGAAACGGCCAGTGAGCCTTGATGTCGCCGGCCTTGCCGTTGCCGAGGTGCTTCTTGAAGGCGGTGCCGATGTCGGGCACCAGCCCCGCAGCCACCAGCGCCCGGGCGAAGTCGGGCCGCCCCAGCGGGCGCTCGGAGCCGGCCTGCTCCCGGGCCCGGGCCAGGGCATCGTCGAGGCCGATCTTCTCGAGCCGCTCGGCGATGCGGTGGGAGCGCTGCTCGCGGGCCTCGGCCTGGGCGGCGAGCCCCGCGACCAGGTCGCCCCGCGGCCCCTCGGGCAGCAGGCCCACCACGTGGATGTTGATGCCGCGCCACTGGGTCGAGAGCTCGGTGCCGGGGATCAGGCCGATGCCCTGCTCGCGGGCGGCGGCCTGGGCCTCCTCGAGGCCGGCCATGGTGTCGTGGTCGGTCAGCGCCATCAGGGTCACGCCCTTGGCCCGGCACAGCGCCACCACCTCGGCCGGCGGCAGGGCGCCGTCGGAGGCCGTGGAGTGCATGTGCAGGTCGACGCTATGGGGTTCGCCCTCGAATCGGGCGGGAGGTGCGGTCATGGGCATGACGCCGGCAGGTGACTTTGTCAGAATATCCCAACATGGTGCTCGCGCGGCCGGTGACGGTCAATGTCGAGGCCATCGGCCCCGCGGCGCGAGCCGCCCACCACCGAGGAAGAACCGCGATGCTCTACGCCATCATCAGTGAAGATGTGAACGACAGCCTGGAACGGCGCCTGGCCGCCCGTCCCGACCACGTGGCCCGCCTCGAGGCGCTGCGCGACGAGGGCCGCCTGGTGCTGGCCGGCCCGCATCCCGCCATCGACAGCAACGATCCGGGCGAGGCCGGCTTCACGGGGAGCCTGGTGGTCGCCGAGTTCGAGAGCCTCGAGAGCGCCCAGGCCTGGGCCGACGCCGACCCCTACATGATCGCCGGCGTCTACGCCAAGGCGATCGTGAAGCCGTTCAAGAAGGTCCTGCCCTGACCCTCATCCACAGGTTTTCTTGTCCACAGCCGGTTTCCCACAGCTGCTGTGGACAAGCCTGTTGAAACGCCGCGGACGCCTTCCGCCAGCCCCGATGCCGTGCCGCCGCGACGCGATCGATCAAACCTTGATCACCGTGTCGCCGCCGCCGCTGCCCCCGTGACCGGAACGACCGGAGCCGCCCCGTGACCGCTGCCCCCGATGCCCTGCCGCCGCTCGCCGGCCTTCAGACCGCCCGCCTCGACTGGCGCCGGGATGACGGCGGCGAGGAAGCGCCCCACTCCGCGGCCTTCGACGACGTCTACTTCTCGCGCCACGACGGCCGCGCCGAGACCGAGCACGTCTTCCTCCACGCCAACCGGCTGCCGGCGCGCTTCGCGGACTGGCAGGAGGCGCGCCCCTTCGTGATCGGCGAGACCGGCTTCGGCACCGGGCTCAACATGCTCTGCGCCTGGGCCTGCTTCGACGCCCATGCCCCGCCGGCGGCGCGGCTGCACCTGGTCTCCACCGAGAAGTTTCCCCTGGCCCGGGAGGATCTCGCCAGGGCGCTCGCCGCCTGGCCGGACCTCGCCGAGCGGGCCGCCCGCCTGGTCGCCCAGTGGCCCGAGCCGGTGGCCGGCGTGCACCGACTGTGGCTCGACGACCGGGTGACCCTCGACCTGCACTTCGGCGACACCACCGAGCGCCTCGAGCGGCTCGACGGCCGGGTCGACGCCTGGTTCCTCGACGGCTTCGCGCCGTCGAAGAACCCCGAGATGTGGCGACCCGAGCTCTTCGCCGCCCTGGCGGCCCGCTCGCGCCCCGGCGCGACGCTGGCCACCTTCACCTGCGCCGGGGTGGTCAAGCGCGGCCTCGCGGCGGCCGGCTTCGCCTGGCGCAAGGTGCCGGGGTTCGGGCGCAAGCGCGAGATGCTCGCCGGCGAGATCGTGGCGCCCCCCGAGGATCGGCGCCGCGCGGCCACCCCCTGGTTCACGCCCCCCGCGGCGCGACCGGCCCGCCACGTGGCCGTGGTCGGGGCGGGCATCGCCGGCGCGAGCGTGGCCGCGGCGCTGGCCCGGCGCGGCGTGGCGGTGACGCTCATCGACCGCGAAGGGCCCGGCCGCGGCGGCTCCGGCAACGAGCAGGGGGCGCTCTACGTCAAGCTCGCCGCCGACACCAACCCCCAGAGCCGGATCTACCTGGCCGGGCTGCAGCACAGCCGTCGCTGGCTCGAGGCCCTCGATCCCGAGCGAACGCTCTGGTCGCCCTGCGGGGTGCTGCAGCTGGCGATGAGCGACCGGGAGCAGGCCCGCCAGGCACGCTTCCTGGCCCATCACCCGCTGCCCGGGCGCGTCGTCCACGGCGTCTCGGCGGAGGAAGCGTCGCGGCTTTCCGGCACGCCGATCGAGCACGGCGGACTTCACTACCCCGAGGCGGGCTGGGTCCGCCCGGCGGCACTGTGCCGGCGGCTGGCGGCCACGCCGGGCGTCACGTGTCGGCGGGGGGAGGTGGTCGGGCTGACGCCGGGGGATGACGGCTGGACGATGGCGCTGGCCGAAGGCAAGGGCGAGGGCGAGCGGCTGGCGGCCGACCAGGTGGTGATCGCCACCGCGGCGCTCGCCCATCGCTTCGCCCAGACGGCGGCGCTGCCGCTGCAGCCGGTGCGCGGCCAGGTCAGCCGGCTGGCGCTGCCCGAGGGGGCACCGACGCTCGACCGGGTGGTGTGCGCCGGCGGCTATGTCCCGCCGCCCCTCGATGGCACGCTCACCTTCGGTGCCACCTTCGCCCCGAACCGGGACGAGACCGCGGTGCGCGAGGCCGACCACGCGGCCAACCTGGCGGAACTCGAGGCCACCCTGCCGGCCTTCGTGGCCGCCCTGCGCGAGGCGGGCGCGGCGCTCGCGCCGGCGACGCTGGAAGGCCGGGCGGCGGTGCGCGCGGCGAGCCCCGACAAGTCGCCCTACGCGGGCCCGGTGCCGCTGGCCGAGGCCTGGGCGGCGGACTACGCGGTGCTCGCCAAGGACGCCACCCGGGTGCCCGAGACGCCGGGGCGCCACCACGAGGGCCTGTGGATCAGCGCGGCCCACGGCTCCCGGGGGCTTGCCAGCGCGCCGCTCTGCGCCGAGCTGATCGCCTCACGGATCTGCGACGAGCCGCTGCCCCTGGAGGCGCCGCTGGTCGATCACCTGCACCCGGGGCGGCGACTCATCCGCGACCTGATCCAGGGTAAGCCGCCGACGAGAGGCGTCGGGAACGGCGCGTAGAGGGGGGCCTTTGCCCTACCCCTCCTCCTCGTCATCGGCCAGGTCGCGGCCGAAGGCGCGCCACTGGGCCAGGGTCATCACCTCGGTGGACTCGGTCTCGAGGTCGTGGGCGATCAGCAGCTCGCCACGGTCGAGCTGGCCCTTGAGCTGGCCGACCCAGCCGCGCATGCCCTCGCCGGTGTCGGTGGTGTCGTAGCCCTGGCGGGTGACGAAGGCCTCCAGCAGGCCGTCCAGGGTCTCCGGCGGCAGCATGCGGTAGGGCACCTCGATGAAGCGATCGCCGATCATTGGTCGACTCCTTGCTGTTCCCATTCGGCCAGCCGCTCGAGGAAGCCGGCCTCGTCGATGACCGGCACCCCCATCTGCTCGGCCTTCTCCCGCTTGCTGCCGGCGGCGTCGCCGGCCACCACGCAGGCGGTCTTCCTCGAGACGCTGCCGGCCACCTTGGCCCCCAGCGCCTGGAGCCGCGCCTTGCCCTCGTCGCGGGTCATGCTCTCGAGGGTGCCGGTAAGCACCCAGCTCTGGCCGGCCAGGGGCTGGGGGCGCTCGCCGATCGTCTCCTCCTCCCAGGTCAGGCCGCAGGCCAGCAGGTCCTCGATGGTCTCGCGGTTGTGCGGCTGCTGGAAGAAGGTGTGAACATGGGCCGCGACGATCGGCCCCACGTCGTCCACCGCCTCCAGGGCGGGAACGTCGGCGGCCATCAGCGCCTCCAGGCGGCCGAAGTGGCGGGCCAGGTTGGCGGCGGTGGTCTCGCCCACCTCGCGGATGCCCAGGGCGAAGATGAAGCGCGCAAGCGTCGTCTGCCGGGCCTTGTCGAGGGCCGCCACCAGGTTCTCGGAGGACTTCTTGCCCATCCGCGGCAGTTCGGCGAGGCGCTCGGCCTCGAGCCGGAAGAGGTCCGCCGGGGTGCTCACCCACTCGCGCTCGACCAGCGCCTCGATCAGCTTCTCGCCAAGGCCGTCGATGTCCAGCGCCCGACGCGAGGCGAAGTGCTTGAGCGCCTCCTTGCGCTGGGCCGGGCAGTAGAGGCCGCCGGAGCAGCGCGCCACCACCTCGCCCTCGAGGTGCTCGATCTCGGAGCCACAGGCCGGGCAGCGCGTGGGGAAGACGATCGCCTCGGCATCGGCCGGGCGGCGCTCGGTGAGCACCCGGACCACCTGGGGGATGACGTCGCCGGCCCGGCGGATCGCCACGGTATCGCCGATCTTCACGTCGAGCCGGGCGATCTCGTCGGCGTTGTGCAGGGTCGCGTTGGAGACGGTGACGCCGGCCACCGAGACCGGCTCGAGCCGCGCCACCGGGGTGATCGCCCCGGTGCGCCCGACCTGGAACTCCACGTCGTTGAGCCGGGTGGTCTCCTCCTGAGCGGGAAACTTGAAGGCGATTGCCCAGCGCGGCGCGCGCGCCACGAAGCCCAGCTCGCGCTGCAGGCGCAGGTCATCGACCTTGATCACCACCCCGTCGATGTCGTAGCCGAGGCGGTCGCGCTTCTCGCCGAGCGCGCGGCAGTAGTCGATGATGCCCTCGGCGCCCTCCACCACGGCGAGCTCCTGGCTGGTGCGAAAGCCGTACTCGCCGAGCCGGGCCATCAGCTGGCTGTGGCTGGCGTCGCCCGGCTCCGGCTCGAGGCGCGCCACCTGGTAGGCGCTGAACTCCAGCGGCCGGGTGGCGGTGATCCGGGGATCGAGCTGGCGCAGGCTGCCGGCGGCGGCGTTGCGCGGATTGGCGAACACCTTGGTCTCCTCCTCCCGGGCCCGGTCGTTCAAGGCCTCGAAGCCCGCGTGGCTGATGATCACCTCGCCGCGCACCTCAATGAGCGCCGGCGGGTCGTCGCCGCGCAGCCTCAGGGGGATGGAGCGCAGGGTGCGCAGGTTCGAAGTAATCCCCTCGCCGGTGCGGCCGTCGCCCCGGGTGACGCCGGCGGTCAGCTCGCCGCGCTCATAGACCAGCGAGACGGCGGCGCCGTCGAGCTTGGGCTCGCAGCAGAAGGCCAGCGGCTCGCCGTGGGCCTCGAGGCGGTCGGCGACCCGGCGCACGAA
>JAWWBV010000163.1:0-6021 GCA_033720795.1 Halomonas sp.
ACCGGCATCCTTGCGGCGTGCGGCATCGAGGACCATGGTGCGGCCGGCATAGGCTTCGGTCTTGCTGTCGGCGAGCATCGCCTGGATCAGTTGATGGCTGGAGAGCGGCACGCCGAACTGCTGGCGCTCCATGGCATAGCTGAGCGACTCTTCCACCAGCCGATCGGCGACCCCGACACAGACCGCCGAGATATGCAGGCGGCCGCGGTCGAGCACCTTCATCGCGGTCTTGAAGCCCTGCCCCTCACGGCCCCCGATGATGTTCTCCGCCGGCACCCGACAGTCGTTGAAGATGATATCGCAGGTATGGGCCCCCTTCTGGCCCATCTTGCTGTCGGCGGGCCCGCGCTCGAGTCCGGGGGTGCCACCCTCGACGATGAAGGCCGAAATGCCGCCGGCCCCCTTCTTGTCGGGATCCGTTCGCGCCATCACGGTGAACAGATCCGCCTCGGGGCCATTGGTGATGTAGCGCTTGGTGCCGTTGAGAATATAGTGATCGCCGTCGCGCACGGCCGTGGTGCGCAGGCTGGCCGCGTCGGAACCGACGTCGGGCTCGGTCAGGCAGAACGAGCTGAGGATTTCGCCGGTCGCCAGCTTCGGGACGTAGTGCGCCTTCTGCTCCGGTGTGCCGTCGATGAGAATGCCCTGGGCGCCGATGCCGTTGTTGGTGCCGAAGACCGAGCGAAACGCCGGTGACGTCTTGCCAATCTCCATCGCCACCAGTGCCTCCTCCTCCATGGTCAAGCCGAGGCCGCCGTATTCCTCGGGAATCGACAGGCCAAACAATCCCATCTCCTTCATTTCCGCGAGCAATTCGGGGGGAACGGCATCCTCCTCGGCCAGGCGCGCCTCGTTGGGAATCAATCGTTCGCGCACGAAACGGGAAATGGTATCGAGAAGCTGCTTCAGGAGTTCTGGATCGCGAATCATGGCGTGTCCTCATGAACAGGAATGGCAGGGTGGTTATCGAGAGTCAGCAAACGCCAACGCTGCATGTTCTGTATAGCGGAATTGATGTTCGCAAGTCTTGCCAGGCACTCTTGCATAGCCTAGGATGCCAGTCAATAAATGAAACTACATACCGCTATGCAAAATCACATGCCCGCCCAGTCTACTCCCAGGCATGTCAGCCACCGCAAGGAGGAGCCCATGTCGTCCGACGCCCCCCAGGAAGCGACCACCACCATGCCTTTTCACAGACTCGGCCTCGTCGGCACCGGTGCCATGGGCCGCGGTATCGCGCAACTGGCGGCACAGGCCGGCCTTGAGGTCGTCCTGCACGATGCGCGTGAAGGCGCCGTCCAGGAAGCGCGTGAGTTCATCGAGGGCCTCTGGCAAAGGGGGGTCGACAAACATCGGTTGAGCGAATCCCGGGCACAGGAACTCCGCGACAGCTTGAAGGAAGCCGAGCGTCTCGAAGCGCTGGCGGACTGTGATGTCGTGGTGGAAGCGATCGTCGAGAAACTCGAGGCCAAGCAGGAACTCTTCACTCGGCTGGAGGCCATCTTGAGCGACGATGCCGTCCTCGGCACCAACACCTCGTCGCTGTCGGTGACGTCCATCGCCGCCGCCTGCCGGCTGCCGCAGCGCGTGATCGGCTTGCACTTCTTCAACCCCGTACCGCTGATGAAGATCGTCGAGGTCATTCCGGGCTTGCGGACCGCACCCGAGGTCGTCGACCGAGTGGATGCCTTGGGCCAGGCCATGGGGCACTTCACCGCCCGCACCACCGATACGCCGGGCTTTCTGGTCAACCACGCCGGCCGCGCCTATGGCACCGAGGCGCTGAAGATTCTCGGTGAGGGCATCACCGATCACGCCACCATCGACCGCCTGCTGGTCGACCAGGGCGGGTTTCGCATGGGCCCCTTCAGCCTGCTCGACCTGACCGGTCTCGATGTCTCCCATGCGGTGATGGAGTCCATCTATCACCAGTACTACGAGGAGCCGCGTTTCCGCCCCTCGCCGATCACCCGTCAGCGCCTTAACGCGGGGCTGCTGGGCCGCAAGAGCGGCGAGGGCTTCTATCGCTATGTCGATGGCCAGGCCCAGGTCCCCGAGGAGCCGGCTGCACCGAGGGTTGCGCCCACACCGGTCTGGATCAGCGGCGAAGACCCCCATGCCCGCGACGCCCTGGCCGCCGTGGTCGAGGCGGCCGATTGGCCGCTGGAAACGGGCGAGCTGCCCAGTGAGCAGGCGCTATGCCTGCTGACCCCCTTTGGTGAGGACACCACCGACAGTGCCCTGCGCCAGCGACTCGACCCGGCGCGTTGCGTTGCCATCGACATGCTGGCGGGGCTCGACAGGCGCCGTTGCCTGATGACGACACCGATCACGCGGGTCGACTACCGGGATGCCGCCTGGGCGCTACTCGGCCAGGACGGCACCCCGGTGAGCCCCATCAACGACAGCAACGGCTTCGTGCTCCAGCGCGTGGTGGCCTGCATCGTCAACGTCGGCGCCGACATCGCCCAGCAGGGGGTGGCCGACCCAGAGACCCTCGATCGCGCCGTGGAACTGGGACTGGGCTATCCCCGGGGACCGCTGGCCATGGGTGACCACTACGGCAGCCGGCGGATCCTGACCATTCTCGACAATCTCTTCACCGCCAGCCGCGACCCCCGCTACCGCCCCAGCCCCTGGCTGCGCCGGCGCGCCGGCCTGGGCCTGCCGCTGACCACCACCGAACTCAACTGACAGGAGCCTCCCATGCAAGACGCCTATATCTACGACGGCATTCGTACCCCCTTCGGCCGCCACGGCGGCAGCCTGGCCACCGTGCGCCCCGATGACCTGCTCGGCAGAACACTGAGGGCCCTGGTCGAGCGCAACGGCTTCGCTCCCGAGAACTACGAGGAGGTGCTGGCCGGCTGCACCAACCAGGCCGGCGAGGATTCCCGCAACGTGGCCCGCCATGGCGCCCTGCTCGCCGGCTTGCCCGTCGAGGTCGCCGGGCAGACCGTCAATCGCCTGTGCGGCAGCGGCCTGGCTGCGGTGATCGACGCCGCACGCGCCACCCGCCTCGGGGAAGGCGAACTGTTCCTGGCCGGCGGGGTGGAATCGATGTCGCGGGCGCCCTATGTGCTGGGCAAGGCCGACTCTGCCTTCGCCCGCAACCAGCCGCTGTATGACACCGTGATCGGCTCGCGCTTCCCCAATCCCTGGATCGCCCAGGAGCATGGCAGCCACAGCATGCCGGAGACCGCCGACAACGTGGCCCATGACCTGGGGCTGGGACGCGACGAGAGCGACGCCTTCGCGGCGCGCTCTCAGGCGCGCTATGAAAACGCCCTGGCCGGCGGCTTCTATGACGAGGAGATCCTCGGCATCGAGGTGTCCCAGGGTCGCAAGCGGCCCCCGCTGCTGGTCGACAGGGACGAGCACCCGCGCCCCGGCACCGATGCCGACAAACTCGGCCGGCTGTCGCCGCTGTTCGAGGGCGGTGTGGTCACCGCCGGCAATGCCTCGGGTCTCAATGACGGTGCCGCCGCCCTGATCGTCGGCAGCCGCCGGGCGGGGGAACACGCTGGCATCAGGCCGCGGGCGCGCATCGTGGCCGGTGCCGTGGCCGGCGTGGCACCCCGCGTCATGGGCCTGGGACCGGCACCCGCCTCGCAGAAGGTATTGGCGCGTGCCGGCATGACGCTCGACCAGATGGACGTCATCGAGATCAACGAGGCCTTTGCGGTGCAGGTACTGGGCTGCGTCAAGCAGCTCGGGCTCTCCGCCGATGACAGCCGCCTCAACATCAACGGCGGTGCCATCGCCATCGGCCACCCCCTGGGGGCATCGGGCGCGCGACTGGCACTGACCGCCCTGCGCCAGCTGGAAGTCAGCGGCGGGCGCTATGCGCTGGTGACCATGTGCATTGGCGTTGGCCAGGGCATTGCGGCCATCATCGAGCGCCTGGACTGAGCAACGCCTCTCCCGAGGATGCCTCTCCATCGACGGCTCCCCCTCACGGCGCTCGCTTCGGACGGGCGCCGTGTCGGGCGATGGGGACGCGACACGCTTCACTTCTGCGAGATATGCGATACTGTATTCCGCAAATGCCACTGGTCATAAGGAATGCGTATGCACCAACCTGCCCCATTCGAGGACGATCCATCCGCACCAGCAAAGGATCGTAGCTTCGTGACCGCCCTGGCTCGAGGGCTGGAACTGCTTCGCGCCTTCGGCCCCGGTGAGGAATACCTCGGCAACGCCGAACTCTCCAGCCGCACCGGTATCCCCCGGCCGACCGTGTCGCGACTCACCTATACGCTGACCCAGCTGGGCTATCTCAAGCACGATATCAGGCTCGAGAAGTATCGGCTGGGAGCGGGCATCCTGGCACTCGGCTATCGGTTCCTTGCCAGCCAGGGCATCCGCGAGATTGCCCGCCCCTATATGCAACAGCTCGCCGATGCGACCGACTGTGCCATTGCCCTGGGCACTGTCGATCGCTACAGCATGACCTACCTCGAGGTGTGCCAAGGCAGCGGCCCGCTGGTGATGCGCCTCGAGACGGGATCACGTATTCCGGTGACGACCACGGCGATCGGCCGTGCCTGGCTCTGTGGCCTTTCCAAGCAACAGCGTGAGGCCTTCCTGGAAGGGGTCAGGAAACGGGACCCCGATGGCTGGCCTGCCATCAAGAAGGTCATGGAGAAGAGCCAGGACGATTACGCTCGCTATGGCTTCTGTATCTCAGAAGGCGATTGGGAGCGCGATGTCAGCGCCGTCGCCATCCCGCTGATACTCGAAGATGGCGCCGAGGTCATGGCCATCAATTGCGGCGGTTCCTCACTACGCCTGAGCCATCGCATCCTGGTCGAGAATCTGGGACCGCGCCTGAAGGAGATCGAGCAGCAGATTCATGCGGAACTGCGACATGGTGTGACCCTCTGATTCGTCCATCATGAGCTCGCAGGGAGATCGGCTGGCACGCCTCCCGCCGGACAGGGCGGGAGGTCACAGGGAGTCGGCGGCGAATATCCATGATCCTCGACTGTTTCCATGTTTCGATCACTCACGGCACGATTCACCACAATGGCGATGGTTAGGTATGATGGCCGGGACACTCAGGACGACAGTGGGCCATGGACACCAACTCGAAACAGAACCTCGGCGTCAGTGCCTATCACTGGCTGAAACACGACATCATCCGCGGCGTCTTCACCCCCGGCGAGAAGCTGCGCATGAGCGGGCTGAAGGAGCGCTATGGCCTGGGCATCGGCCCCCTGCGCGAGGCCCTCTCGCAGCTGGTGGCCGAGCACCTGGTGGTGGCGATCAGCCAGCGGGGCTACCGCGTTGCACCCATGTCGCTATCGGAGCTCGCCGACCTCTATGATGCCCGGGCCCAGCTCGAGGGGCTGCTGCTGGAACTGGCCATCCAACGCGGTGGCGACGACTGGGAGGCCGAAATCCTGGCCAAGGCCCATACCCTGGCCAAGGTGACCGAGGTCAACAGCCCCGAGGAGCAGCTCGAGGTGTGGGATGCCCGCCACAAGGCCTTTCATACCGCCATCGTCGCCGGCTGCGACTCTCCCCACCTGCTCAAGGTCCGCGAAGGCCTCTTCGACCAGGTGGAGCGCTATCGCCACCTGTGGCTGCGCGAGACGGTCTTCTCGGGCGAGGCCCTGACGCGCAAGCGCGACGAACACGAAGCCCTGGTCGAGGTCATCCTCTCCCGTAATATCCCGCGCGCCGCCCGCATGATGCGCGAGCATCTGATGACGCCGGTGCCGATCATCACCGAGGCCATGCAGCGCCAGGGACTGGCCTGAGGGTCCGGCGCCGCCACGGCCGCCGCCCCGGGGATTTCCCTCGCCCGGCCAAGGCGTCATGATGGTGTCATGTACCGTCGCGACACTCGACTCGGACCCACTGCAAGGAACAAGCCCCATGCCCCACCTGCTGCGTTTTTCCCGCGACATCGAGACCCGCCTCGAGCAGGCCTGCCAGCACACCGGCATCACCAAGGCCGAGCTGATCGAGCGCCTGGTGCAGGATGGCCTGAGCGACCTGGAGACCCAGCTG
>JAWWBV010000164.1:0-6004 GCA_033720795.1 Halomonas sp.
GGCGAACTCGATCAGCTTGACGTAGTTCTCCCGCGAGTCGATGCGCACCTTCTCGATATCGTCGCGCATCACGTCGCGCAGGGTGCGCATGAACAGCGGCAGGTCGTCGTAGACCACGCTGGGCGCCGCCGCCGTGACCTTGCGCTCGCCGACCCGGCGCCACAGGCGCAGCAGGAAGTGCATGTCGGCGGAGAGCTCCTCCAGGGTGACGCCCTCGGCGGCGGTACGCACGATGAAGCCGCCGGCGACCTCCAGCTGCTGCTCGCCCGCGGCGGTCTCGACCAGGCCGCGCAGCCGCTCGCGCTCGGTCTCGTCCTCGATGCGCTGGGAGACCCCGTGATGGGGCGAGTCGGGCATGTAGACGAGATAGCGCGACGGCACCGAGAGGTGGGTGGTCAGCCGCGCGCCCTTGGAGCCGATGGGGTCCTTGGTGACCTGCACCACCAGCGCCTGTCCCTCGTGGAGCAGCTGGGCGATGGAGACCTGCTCGTCGGCCGGCGTGCCCGGGGGCATCACCTCGTGGGCGTGGATGAAGGCGGCGCGATCGAGGCCGATGTCGATGAAGGCCGCCTGCATCCCCGGCAGCACTCGCACGACCTTGCCCTTGTAGATGTTGCCGACGATGCCGCGTCGCCGCGCCCGCTCGATGAAGGCCTCCTGTAGCACGCCGTTCTCGACGACGGCGACCCGGGTCTCCATCGGTGTCAGGTTGATGAGTACTTCACCGCTCATGCGGATATCCTTGTCCGGAAAGATCTGGCGCCATTATGACATAGCGCGCCATGCCGTCCTGCGCCGCGGTCAACGTCCCGGGGCTAGGCCGTATGCCACAGCGGCACGCCCTGGCGCGCCAGCAGCGCCGCGGTTTCGAAGAGCGGCAGCCCCACCACCGCTGAATGGCTGCCCTCGATGTGCTCGACGAACACCGCGGCCAGGCCCTGGATGGCGTAGCCCCCGGCCTTGTCGGCGGGCTCGCCGGTGGCCCAGTAGGCGGCGAGCTCGTCCTCCTCCAGCGCGCGCATGAAGACCCGGGGGGTCACGCAGGCACTCAGTACGCCGGCGGGGCCGCTGACCGCCACCCCGGTGAGCACCTCATGGCTGCGCCCGGAGAGCGAGCGCAGCATCGCCAGGGCCTCGTCGCGGTCCCCGGGCTTGCCGAGGATCTCGCCGTCGCGCACCACGGCGGTGTCCGAGCCCAGGGTCGGCAGGTCACTCAGCCGCGCCCCGGCCAGGGCCTTCTCCCGCGCCAGGCGCACCACGTAGTCGGCCGCCGGCTCCGCGGGCCGCGGCGTCTCGTCGAGGTCCACCGGGCGCACGTCCACCGTCACGCCGATCGAGGCCAGCAGGTCGCGACGGCGTGGGGAGGCCGAGGCCAGGCAGAGCACGGGGTCGTGGGTCATGGCGGCTCCAGAGCGAGTGGCAGAGGATGAATGATGCAGGGTCAGTCGCGGACGCGTCGGCGGCCCAGCGCCTCGAACAGGGTGGTGAGCCAGGGCCAGAGCAGCGCCCCGATCAGCGCCGGCAGCAGGAAGGAGAGGTGCATCAGGAAGGGACCGAACAGGGTGCGCAGCCACTGCTCGGCCAGCTGGACCATGCCCAGCAGCACGAAGATCAGCACCGCCTGCTGGACCAGCGAGTAGGCCCGGAAGCGCGAATAGACCAGCGCGCAGAGGAAGGCCAGCAGCGACAGCAGCAGCGCGTTCTGACCGAGCGGTGCGCCCTCGATCAGGTCCACCAGCAGGCCCAGCACGAAGCCGTGCAGGACGCCGACCCTTAGCGGCTCGCGCATGCACCAGTAGATCAGCATCAGGCCCAGCCAGTCGGGGCGCCAGACCTGCCAGCCGTCGGCCAGCGGCATCACCTGCAGGCAGAGCGCCAGCAGCAGGGTGAACCAGATCCACAGCAGGTTGGCGGGCGAGGACGTGGCCATCAGCGCGTCTCCTCGTTGGCCAGGGCCCCGCTCACGGCCCGCGCCGCCTCGAGGGCCGGGGCGGTGAGCTCGCCCTCGGGCGGGGCCACGGGCGGAGCGGGGGGAAAGAGCAGCAGGAAGTGGCGCGAGCGCTGCAGCTGGGCCACCGGTGCGGCGGTGACCCGGGCGAAGGGCTCGCCGGGGTCGTGGATCACCGACGTGACCCTTGCCACCGGATAGCCCGGCGGGAAACGGCCGCCGAGCCCCGAGGTGGTCAGCAGGTCACCCTCGCGGATATCGGCCGTGTCGGGGGCATGCCTGACGTTGAGGGCCTCGTAGCTGCCCGCCCCCTGGATGACGAAGCGCAGCCCGTTGCGGTTGATCTGCACCGGCAGGGCATGGCTGGCATCGGCCAGCAGCAGCACACGGCTGGAGTAGGCCGAGGTGGCGGTGACCTGGCCGACCAGCCCCGAGGCGTCCAGCACCGGCTGGCCCACGTAGGCCCCGTCGCGACGGCCGCGATCGATCACCATCTGATGGGTGAAGGGATCGGGGTCCAGCGACAGCAGCTCGGCGGTGATGTAGGGGATGTCGCGCTCGCGAGTCGCCGCGAGCAGCTCGCGCAGCCGCACGTTCTCGGCCGTCAGGCTGGCCATGCGCTGCACCCGGTGCGAGAGCGTCAGGATCTGCTCGCGCAGCCGGCGGTTCTCGTCCACCAGGGCGCGCTGCTCGGAGAGGGCCAGCGCCCCCCAGTTGAGGACGTCGCTGGGCAGGCTCACCGCCCACTGGATCGGCGCCACCAGGGTCGACAGCTGGGCCCGCACGGGTTCCATGCGGGTGAAGCGCGCGTCGGCGTACATCAACGCCGCGGCCAGCATCGCACACAGCAGCATGCGATAGCCGGGCAGCGGTCCGTGCGAGAACAGCGGTTTAATGAGCGACCCCCTGCATCAGGCCAGCGCCTCCGTCAGTCGCTGGAGAGCAGCTCGAAGGTGTGCTGGTCGATCATTTCCAGGGCCTTGCCGCCGCCCCGTGCCACGCAGGTCAGCGGATCCTCGGCGACGATCACCGGCAGGCCGGTCTCCTCGGCGATCAGCTTGTCGAGATCGCGCAGCAGCGCGCCGCCGCCGGTCAGCACCAGGCCGCGCTCGGCGATGTCCGAGGCGAGCTCGGGGGGCGACTGTTCCAGGGCGCTCTTCACCGCGGCGACGATGGAGCCCAGGGTCTCCTGGAGGGCATCGAGGATCTCGTGGGAGTTGAGCGTGAAGCTGCGCGGGATACCCTCGGCCAGGTTGCGGCCGCGCACGTCGATCTCGCGCAGCTCACCGCCCGGGTAGGCGCAGCCGATCTCCTCCTTGATGCGCTCGGCGGTGGCCTCGCCGATCAGGCTGCCGTAGTGGCGACGCACGTAGGCGATGATCGCCTCGTCGAAGCGGTCGCCGCCGACGCGGATCGACTCGGAGTAGACCACGCCGTTGAGCGAGATGATGGCGATCTCGCTGGTGCCGCCCCCGATGTCGACGACCATCGAGCCCTGGGCCTCCTCCACCGGCAGGCCGGCGCCGATGGCCGCCGCCATGGGCTCCTCGATCAGGAACACCTCGCGGGCCCCGGCGCCCTCGGCGGACTCCTTGATGGCGCGCCGCTCGACCTGAGTCGACATGCAGGGCACGCAGACCAGCACGCGGGGGCTCGGCGTCAGGAAGGTGCTCTGATGGACCTTGCGGATGAAGTACTGCAGCATCTGCTCGGTGACGGTGAAGTCGGCGATCACGCCGTCCTTCATCGGGCGAATGGCGGTGATGTTGCCGGGGGTCCGACCGAGCATGCGCTTGGCATCGGCACCCACCGCCGCCACGCTGCGCATGTTGCCGGACTGGCGAATCGCCACGACCGACGGTTCATCGAGCACGATGCCGCGGCCGCGGACATAAATCAGCGTATTGGCCGTCCCCAGGTCGATCGATAGATCGCTGGAAAACAGCCCCCTCAAGCGTTTGAACATGGAGTCGTTACCTAGTGCAGTCCGGGAACCCTGTGCGGACGCAAACGGTATCACCGAGCCCCCCCAGCAGCAAGCGGAACCCCCGCGTGCCCCGGCTTTCTTGGGCCTGCCAGCC
This sequence comes from Halomonas sp., assembly GCA_033720795.1. Classification (GTDB taxonomy): domain Bacteria; phylum Pseudomonadota; class Gammaproteobacteria; order Pseudomonadales; family Halomonadaceae; genus Halomonas. The sequence goes on from JAWWBV010000164.1 coordinate 4,030, forward strand.
GGGCGGCGGATGTGGTACCTTCTGCGGTCATTTCCATGACCCACCCCCTCTCGAGGACATCCGATCATGGCGCTTGAACACGCAGACGTTCTCAGGGCCGCCCATCTGGCTCGGCTCGGCCTGAACGACGACGAGGCCGCCCACTACCTGGACGACCTGGGTCGCATCCTGGCGATGGTCGACCAGCTCCAGACCCTGGACACCGAGGGCGTCGCTCCCCTGGCCCACCCCCTGGAGACCACCCAGCGGCTGCGCGCCGACGAGGTCACCGAGCCCGACCAGCGCGAGACCTTCCAGCGCTGCGCTCCCGCCGTGGAGCAGGGGCTCTACCTGGTTCCCCGGGTCGTCGAATGATCCGCGTCTCCCCCATCCGTTACCGGCAAGCCATCACGGAGCCCAGGGCCCATGCATGACAAGACACTGACGGAACTCGCCGCCGGCCTCGCGGCCGGCGAGTTCTCCAGCCGCGAGCTTACCGAGAGCCTGCTCGCGCGCATCGACCGCCTCGACGGCGAGATCAACAGCTTCATCACCGTGACGCGCGACCAGGCGCTGGCCGCCGCCGATGCCGCCGATGCCGCCCGCGCCCGGGGCGAGGCCGGGACGCTTTCCGGCGTGCCGCTGGCGCTCAAGGACATCTTCTGCACCACCGGCGTGAAGACCAGCGCCGGCTCGAAGATGCTCGACAACTTCGTGGCCCCCTACGACGCCACCGTGGTCGAGAAGCTCCAGGCCGCCGGCACCGTGAGCCTGGGCAAGACCAACATGGACGAGTTCGCCATGGGCTCGTCCAACGAGAACAGCTTCTTCGGGCCGGTGAAGAACCCCTGGGACGGCGCCGCCGTGCCCGGCGGCTCCTCCGGCGGCAGCGCCGCGGCCGTGGCCGCGGGCCTGGTGCCCGCCACCCTGGGCACCGACACCGGCGGCTCGATCCGCCAGCCGGCCGCCTTCTGCGGCATCACCGGCCTGAAGCCCACCTACGGCCGCGTCTCGCGCTACGGCATCATCGCCTACGCCTCGAGCCTCGACCAGGCGGGCCCCATGGCGCGCACGGCGGAGGACTGCGCCCACCTGCTCGGCGCCATCGCCGGCCACGACCTGCGCGACTCCACCAGCGTGGCGCGCGGCGTGCCGGACTACACCGCCGAGCTCGACGCGCCCCTCGCGGGGCTCAAGATCGGCCTGCCGAAGGAGTACTTCGGCGAGGGCCTCGACCCCGAGGTCGAGAGCGCCGTGCGCGAAGCGATCCGCGTCTACGAGTCGCTGGGCGCCACGGTGCGCGAGGTGAGCCTGCCGCACACCCACTTCGCCATCCCGGCCTACTACGTCATCGCCCCGGCGGAAGCCTCCTCCAACCTGGCGCGCTACGACGGCGTGCGCTTCGGCCACCGCTGCGAGGCCCCGACCGACCTGACCGACCTCTACCTGCGCAGCCGCGCCGAGGGCTTCGGCGAGGAGGTCAAGCGGCGCATCCTGATGGGCACCCACACCCTCTCCGAGGGCTTCTTCGATGCCTACTACAAGAAGGCCCAGCAGGTGCGCCGGCTGATCCGCCAGGACTTCCTCGACGCCTTCGACGAGGTCGACGTGCTGATGGGCCCGGCCTCGCCGACCCCGGCCTTCGACCTGGGGGCGAAGAAGGACCCGGTCTCGATGTACCTGCAGGACATCTACACCATCGCCATCAACCTGGCGGGCATCCCCGGCATCAGCGTGCCGGCCGGCTTCGCCGGCGGCCGCCCCGCGGAAGGCCGCCCCGCGGAAGGCCGCCCCGTAGGCCTGCAGATCCTCGGCACTCACTTCGCCGAGGCGCGACTGCTCAACGTCGCCCACCAGTTCCAGCAGGCCACCGACTGGCACCTGCGCCGTCCCGCTCTCGCCGAGGAGTCCCTGTGATGCAATGGGAAACCGTGATCGGGCTGGAGGTCCACGTCCAGCTCGCCACCCGCTCCAAGATCTTCTCCGGCGCCTCGAC
>JAWWBV010000165.1:0-5996 GCA_033720795.1 Halomonas sp.
GACTCGCCGTTGCCGCGGATATCGACCCGCAGGCAGGCGTAGCCGTGACCGGCGAAGTAGGGATGGGTCAGCTCGTCGCGGACCACGGTGCCATCGCGCTTGCGGTAGGGCAGGTATTCGAGGATCGCCGGGACCGGCGCCTGCTCGGCGCCCTCGGGCAGCCACAGCCGGGCCGCCAGGCGGGTGCCATCGGCGAGCGGAATCTCGAGGTGCGGGATCTCGCGCACCGCGTGGGGAAAGTCGTGCTTCACATGCATGGTCAAGGAGCGTCCTGTGCGGAGGAGGAGAGGGTGGTCGTGGCGCTGGCGGCCGGACGCGGCGAAGCCTGGGGCGCGTGCAGGGACTCCGGGGCCTTGAGCCAGACCCACAGCGAACCGCTGGCCAGCAGGATGATCAGCATCGCCGGCAGGCCGCCGAGGTTGGAGAGCATCTTGACCCCGTCGATGCCGACGAAGCTGACCATCACCCAGGAGACGAGGCCGACGATCACGCCCCACACCACCTTCATGCGCAGGCCGGCGTTGAGGTCGGAGTCGGCGGTCAGCCCGCGGGTGCAGAGGTTGCCGATGGCATCGGTCTGGGAGTCGGCGGCGGTGACGTAGGAGACGTAGGCGATGAACAGCAGCAGCGGGATCCAAATCCCGGCCAGCGGCAGCTCGCGGAAGAGGGTATAGAGCACGTGCTCGATCCCGCGCTCGTCGAGCACCGCGTGCAGATCGATGCCGGTGCGCAGCTGGAAGTAGAGCGCCGCGCCGGAGAAGATCGTGATCCACACCGCGGCGAACAGCGCCGGGTAGAGCAGGTTGACGCGCAGGAACTCGCGCACGGTGTAGCCTAGCGAGATCTTGCCCAGGAACAGCGCGGCGACCGGCGCCCAGGCGAACCAGATCGCCCAGTAGAAGATCGACCACCAGTAGGGCCACTGGTCGTTGCCGGCGGCGCCCGTGAACAGGCTGCGGGTGAAGAAGTTGTCCAGGAAGACGCCGAACGACTCGGTGCCGATCTGCAGCATGAACACCGTGGGGCCGAAGACGAAGACGAACAGGCCCAGCGCCAGCAGCAGCCAGGCGTTGAGCGCCGAGAGCCGCGCGATGCCCTTCTTCAGGCCGCTGGCCGCCGAGAGCACGAAGGTCACCACGATCACCGCGATGATCACCCCGAGGCGCAGCGGACTGGTGTCGCCGTCGAGGTACTGTCCGGTCCCGCCGGCGAGGGTCAGCGCGCCCGTGCCCAGGGTCGAGGCCATGCCCGCCACCAGCGAGTAGAGCGCCAGGGCATCGATGACCCCGGCGTAGCGCAGGATGCGCGGCCCGAACACCGGCTCGAGCATGCTGGAGATCGAGAACTTAAGGCGGCGGTTATAGAAGGCCAGGGCGAAGATCAGCGCCGGCACCGCATAGATGGCGTAGGGGGTGAAGGTCCAGTGCAGGAACATCGTCGACATGGCGAACAGCGCCGCCTCGCTGGACTCGGCCTCGATGCCCAGGGATTCCGGCGGCCCCATCAGATGATAGAGCGGCTCGGCGGTGGTCCAGAACAGCACGCCCACGGCGAGGGTGGTGCACAGGGTGATCGAGAACCAGCGCAGCTTGGAGAGCAGCGGCACGGCGTGCTCGCCGCCGATGCGCAGGCGGCCCAGCGGCGAGACGTAGACCACCACCGCCAGCACCAGCAGATAGAGGCTGCTCAGGCTGAACAGCCAGGAGAAATGGTCGAGGATGGTGTCGTTGAGGGCACTGGTGGTGGCCAGGAAGGTCTCGAGGTCGAGATAGCTGGCGATCACGGCGCCCATCAACACCAGAAAGGTCGGCCAGAACACCAGTGGCCGAATCGAATTCCGCATAGTCATCGCTCCCGTTATCGTTATTTCCCGGCGATACACCGGGTGCATGGCTGCGTACCTTAGCGGCTTATAGGGGCCAGCCGGCAAGCGCTATCTGGGAATGGGGGTATGCGTGCGGGGCATGGGGTGGGGCGAATGATGGTGCTGAGCTATCGCCGTCAGCGACCGCGGGGCGAAGACCCTGCCGGTGGCGGCAAGTCGAGGCATTCAAGGTGGCATGGACATCGTCGTCGAGCCGGAGGGGCTTTCAAGAGCCACAACGCCAAGGCCCCACGATCTTGAACTGCACCCCGAAAGTTGGACACCCAATCCAACCTTCGGGGTGCAGTTCAAGATCGTGGACCATGCCATCCGGGAGGATCGCACTATGAGCAAGTACGACTGGGAGACCATCGAGCTCGACTTTTGCGCGGGCCAGCTCTCCATCCGTCACCTCGCCGCCAGGCACGAGGTGTCTACAAAACTCGGGGCGATTCAGGTCTCCATGCGGCAGTCGGTCACGATCGCTGGTTGGCTCGTCTATTGGAAGGGGAAGGTGGTTACCTGACGTTGCTGCCTGTTCTCCACGCATGGAACCTATTTGGAACCTAGAGCTGACCCCAACGCAAAACGGCCACCGCTCCGAGGAGCTAAGTGGCCGTTTTTACTATGTTCTTTGGTCGGAGTAGCAGGATTCGAACCTACGACCTCTGCCTCCCGAAGGCAGCGCTCTACCAAGCTGAGCTATACTCCGTTGTTCGCCGTAATGCCTGGCGACGGATCGGCATTATACGCAAACCGCGGCCACGTGCAAGCCCTTCGCGCGGCTTTCCGTCGTGGCCGTCGATTCAGCTCTGGCGATCCACCGCTAGGCGGGCGAGGTGTGCCATGCTGTCGCGGTAGGGGCTGTCGGGCAGGGCGTCGAGCTGTGCCAGGGCCTTGGCGGACATCTCCTCGGCCTTGGCGCGGGTGTAGTCCAGGGCGCCGGTGTCGCGCACGATGGCCAGTACCTCCTCGAGGCGCTCGAGGCCGCCCTTGCGGATGGCCTGGCGGATCACCTTGGCCTGCTCGGCGGTGCCGGCGGCCATGGCCTGGATCAGCGGCAGGGTCGGCTTGCCCTCGGCCAGATCGTCGCCGACGTTCTTGCCCATGGCCTCGGCGTCGCCCTGGTAGTCGAGCAGGTCGTCGACCAGCTGGAAGGCGAGGCCCAGGTAGCGGCCGTAGTCGCGCAGCGCGGCCTCCTGCTCCGGGGTGGCGCCGGCGAGCAGGGCGCCGCTGTGGGAGGCCGCCTCGAAGAGCATGGCGGTCTTGCCCTGGATGGTCTCGAAGTAGGCGGCCTCGTCCACGTCGGGATTGCCGACGTTGGTCAGCTGCTGCACCTCGCCCTCGGCGATGGTGCAGGTGGCCGCCGAGAGCACCTCCATGATCCGCATCGAGCCCACGTCGACCATCATCTGGAAGGAGCGCGAATAGAGGAAGTCGCCGACCAGCACCGAGGGGGCGTTGCCCCAGGAGTCGTTGGCGGTCGCCTTGCCGCGGCGCATGTGCGACTCGTCGACCACGTCGTCGTGGAGCAGGGTCGAGGTGTGCATGAACTCGACCAGGGTGGCGAGCGTCACGTGCTTGTCGCCCGCGTAGCCCAGCGAGCGCGCCGCCAGCAGCACCAGCAGCGGGCGCAGCCGCTTGCCGCCGCTCTCGATGATGTACTGGCCGATGGTCTCCACCAGCGGGACGCGCGAGGCGAGCTGGTCCAGGATGGTCCGGTTCACGGCGGCGAAGTCGTCGGCGACGACCGCATGAAGCGATGAGTTGGCGGTGGCGCTGGACGACGGGGGCGGGGCGTTGGCTGGCATGGAGGCGGTATCGACGAGTAGGTGGGGCCGGGGCGAGAGGGCCCGGGTGGCCTTGGGTTGCCGGCCATGCTATGGGCCCCCCATGGGGGCGTCAAGGCGCGGCAGAAGCGTGGGGCGAGTGGTCCCCGGCGGCGCGGCGAGAGGCGCGCGGTGCGGGTTGTCTGCGATCCCGAGCGCGGTTATAATCCGCGACCCCACTCATCACGCTCCCTGTCAGATGGCTGCCAAGAGCGGCGCCACTCGCAGCAGGTCGATGAAGAGCCAACACCCGATGAGTCCTGGAGAGAAAAGCATGTACGCAGTGATCAAGAGCGGTGGCAAGCAGTACCGCGTTCAGGAAGGCCAGACTCTCAAGCTCGAGAAGCTGGAAGTGCCGACCGGCGACACCATCGAGTTCGATGAGGTCCTGCTGGTGGGTAACGACGAGGACGTCAAGATCGGCGCTCCGCTGGTCGAGGGCGCCAAGGTGGCGGCCGAGATCGTGTCCCACGGCCGTGGCGACAAGGTGACCATCATCAAGTTCCGTCGCCGCAAGCACCACATGAAGCGTCAGGGCCACCGTCAGTGGTTCACTGAAGTCAAGATCACCGGGATCTCCGCGTAAGCGGCTGACCCCCTGAACGAGCGAGGTATTTGCAATGGCTCATAAGAAGGCAGCGGGCTCCACACGTAACGGTCGCGATTCCGAATCCAAACGCCTCGGCGTGAAGCTCTTCGGCGGCCAGGTCGTCAACCCGGGCAACATCATCGTGCGTCAGCGTGGCACCAAGTTCCACGCCGGCACCGGCGTCGGTATCGGCAAGGACCATACCCTGTTCGCCCTGGACGAAGGCGTGGTCAAGTTCGAGACCAAGGGCCCGAAGAACCGCAAGTTCGTCAGCGTCGTCTCTGCCTGAGACCGCCGGCACTTGCAGTGAGAAGGCCCCGCCCAGGCGGGGCCTTCTTGTATCATGGCGGCACAGGCCGCCTGGAGAGTGACAGATGCAGTTCGTCGACGAAGCCTCGATCATCGTGGAAGCCGGCAAGGGCGGCAATGGCTGCCTGAGCTTCCGCCGCGAGAAGTACGTGCCCAAGGGTGGCCCCGACGGGGGCGATGGCGGGCACGGCGGCAGCGTCTACCTGATCGGTGACGACGCCCTCAATACCCTCATCGACTTCAAGTACCAGCGCTTCTACAAGGCGCAGAACGGTCAGCCCGGCCAGGGGCGGCAGATGAGCGGGCGCGCCGGCGAGGACCTGCACGTCAAGGTGCCGGTGGGCACCACGGTGATCGACGAGGACACCCTCGAGGTGATCGCCGACGTCACCGAGATCGGTCAGGTGGTGATGGTGGCCCAGGCGGGGCGCCGCGGGCTCGGCAACATCCATTTCAAGTCTTCCACCAATCGCGCCCCGCGGCGCACCACGCCCGGCACCGAGGGTGAGCGGCGCAACCTGCGCCTGGAGATGAAGGTGATGGCCGACGTGGGCCTGCTGGGCCTGCCCAATGCCGGCAAGTCGACGCTGATTCGCTCGGTGTCGGCGGCCAAGCCCAAGGTCGCCAACTACCCCTTCACCACCCTGGTGCCGAACCTCGGCGTGGTGAAGCTCGGCCTGCACGAGCACTTCGTGATGGCCGACGTGCCCGGGTTGATCGAGGGCGCCTCCGACGGCGCCGGCCTCGGGCTGCGCTTCCTCAAGCACCTGACCCGTACCCGGCTCCTGTTCCATGTGGTCGACGTCGCGCCCTTCGACGAGTCCGACCCGGTGCAGGCCGCCGAGGCGATCATCCATGAGCTCGGCGAGTTCTCGCCGGCGCTGGCGGAGCTGCCGCGCTGGCTGGTGCTCAACAAGCTCGACCTGCTGCCGGCCGAGGAGCGCGAGGCGACGGCCGACGAGATCGTGCGCCGGCTCGGTTGGCAGGGGCCGGTGTTTCGCATCTCGGCGATCTCCAGTGACAATACCGATGCCCTGGTGCAGGCCGCCTACCGCTGGCTCACCGAGCAGCGCCGGCTGGAGCACGAGGACGAGGAGGCCGCCGAGCGGGCGCGCGAGATGCGCGAACGCATGGAGGAAGAGGCCGTGGCGCGCACCGAGGCCCGCCTGGGTCGCAAGCGCCCGCGCGTCGACGAGGACGATGACTTCGATGACGACGACGATCACGACGTCGAGATCGAGTACGCGCCCTGAGGGCGAGAGGCGGGCCGAGCGCCTGCCGACGGTGAACCGAGGGTCGGATGGAACGCAATGAGCAGGTGATCGGTCGCGAGGCGCTCAAGCGCGCCCGCCGGGTGGTGGTGAAGATCGGCAGCGCGCTGCTGACCAACGACGGTCGCGGCCTC
>JAWWBV010000166.1:0-5990 GCA_033720795.1 Halomonas sp.
ACTGGGCTGCGACTACTTCCGGGTCTACGCCAGCAACGACCGCTTCGGCGTGGAGCTGGGCGGGGCGCTGAAGAACATCTACGCCATCGCCGCCGGCATGGCGGCGGCGCTGGGCATGGGCGAGAACACCCGCAGCATGCTGATGACCCGGGCGCTGGCCGAGATGAGCCGCTTCGCGGTGAACCAGGGCGCCAACCCCATGACCTTCCTGGGGCTCGCCGGCGTCGGCGACCTGATCGTCACCTGCTCCTCGGCGCTCTCGCGCAACTATCGCGTCGGCCAGGCCCTGGGCGAGGGGCGCACCCTCGAGGAGGCCGTCGAGGCCCTGGGCCAGGTGGCCGAGGGCGTCAACACCGTGCGCCTGGTGCGCGACAAGGCCCGCGAGGACGGCGTCTACATGCCGCTCGCCGAGGGGCTCTACCAGGTGCTCTTCGCGGGCGTGCCGGCCCGGGAGATGGCGCGGCTGCTGATGCAGGGCGAGCAGAGCAGCGACGTGGAGTTCGTGCTGCCGCGCTCCGATGTCCAGCAGGATCGCCGTGACAGCGGGGGTCGGCATGGCTGAGCGACTGCTGATCATGCGCCACGGCGAGGCCGCGCCCGGCGCGCCGGATGCCGAGCGCGTCCTCACCGCGCGTGGCGGGCGCGAGGCCGAGCGCATGGGGCGCTGGCTCGCCTCCCGCCCCGATCTCGACGCGCCGCGCCTGCGCCTGGTGGCGAGCCCCTACCGGCGCGCCCGGCAGACGGCGGCACACATCGCCGCGCCCCTGGGCCTCGAGGTGGAGACCCTGGCGCTGATCACCCCCGACGACCCGCCCGGCGCGGTGATCGACTGGCTGCTCGGCGAGCCCGACGATCGTCCGCTGCTGCTGGTCAGCCACATGCCGCTGGTCGCCGCCCTCACCGGCCTGCTGGTGGAGGGGCGCCCCGAATGCGGCCCCGGCTTCGCCACGGCGGCCGTGGCCGAACTCGAGGCCGAGGTGCGCGCCGCGGGGTGTGCCCGCCTGCTCCGCCTGGTTTCCCCGGCGGACATCAATTCTCAGGAGGTTCCGTGAGCTATATCGTCACCAATCGCATCCATGTGAACGCGGGGTTCGAGGACGAGTTCGAGGCGCGCTTTCGCGCCCGGGCCGGGGAGATCGACAGCCAGCCGGGGTTCAGGGCCATGCGGGTGCTGCGCCCCCAGGGCAACCAGGCGCCCTACGTGGTGGAGACGGAGTGGGAGAGCCAGGCGGCCTTCCGCGCCTGGGTCGGCAGCGACGACTTCAGGCGCGCCCACGCCAACCCCTTGCCGGCCGAGGCCACCGCCGAGGGCGGCGGCATCGAGCAGTTCGAGGTGGTCGAGGGCACCGAGGCGCGCGGCACCGGCGCCTGAGGGGCGCCGGGCGCTGCGTCAAATCACGCCGAGGGCGGTCAGGCCGAAGGCGCCCAGGGTGATCGACAGGCTCGCCATCAGGGTGGTCAGCGCGATGATATTGGCGGTGAGGGTGGCGTTGGCGCCCATCGCCTTGGCCATTACGAAGGCGGCGGCGGCGGTGGGGCTCGCGAAGAACAGGAACATCACGCCGAGCGCCGGTCCCTCGAACCCGGCCAGCCAGGCCGCACCGGTGCAGAGCGCCGGCAGGGTGACCATCTTCAGCAGGCTGGCGCCGAACGCCAGGCGCCCCGAGTGGCGCACCTCGCGAAACGAGAGCGTGGCGCCGATGCAGATCAGCGCCAGCGGCAGGGTCAGCGAGGCGAAGTAGTCGCCGGAGGTGGCGAGCCAGCCGGGCAGCGTCAACCCTGACGCGGCCACCGGCACGGCGGCGGCCACCGCCAGGATCAGCGGGTTGGTGGCGATGTGGCGCAGCATGCTGCGCCAGTCGGCACGCTGGTCGGGCTGGTAGGCGACCAGCACGATCACCGAGCAGGCGTTATAGGTCAGGATCACCACCCCCAGCAGCAGGCTGCCGGTGGAGAGGCCGACGTCGCCGTACATCCCGGCGGCGAGCGCCAGGCCGACGATGCCGCAGTTGCCGCGAAAGGCTCCCTGGATATAGACGCCGCGCTCCCGGTAGGGCACCCGCAGGCTCGCCCATCCCCAGCACAGCAGCACGCTGGCGAGCGTCGCCAGGGCGTAGAAGCCGAGCAGGGCCGGGTCGAGGCTGGCCGCCAGGTCGGCGCGGATGATGCTGAGAAAGATCAGCGTTGGCATGGTGCCGCGGAACACCAGCAGTGAAGCCGTCGACACGAAGGGCTGGTCGATCCAGCGCAGCCTTTTCAACATGAGTCCCAGGAACACCATGGCGAAGACCGGCAGGGTGATCTCGAGGGTCTTGAGGAAGAGCGCCGAGAGCCCCACGGCCTAGCGTGCCAGCCAGAGGCCGACGATCATGGCGGTAATCACGGTGACGAAGAACACGCGGTTGCGGGCGCGGGTGTCGCGGGTCGGCTTGCGGGAATCGGCCACGGTGAGCTCCTCTCGGTGGGGTTGCCGCCAACGGACGACTTGGCGAACCATGGTAATCCCGTTAGCCTGCTATCGCCAGAAGGGCACCGGCCGGCTGCCCCCTAAGGAGCCCTCCATGCGCCGAACCGATTCGACCTCGCGTCCTCCCCTCGTCTTCGCCCACGCCAACGGCTTCCCGGGGCAGAGCTATCGCAGCTTCCTGTCACCGCTGGCCGAGCGCTTCGACGTCCACCCGCTGGATCGCCTCGGCCATCACCCCGACTTCCCGGTGGGTCACAACTGGCTGGCCCTGCGTGACGAACTCCTCGAGCACCTCGCCGAGCGCTCCGGGCCGGTCATCGGCGTCGGCCACTCCATGGGCGGGGTGCTGATGGCCATGGCGGCCGAGCGTGCGCCCGAGCGCTTTCGCGGCGTGGTGATGCTCGACCCGCCGCTGATGCTCGGCCTGGACGCCCTGGTCATGAAGGCCGCCAAGCGGCTGAAGCTGGCCGATCGCGTCACGCCGGCCGGCCGCACCCTCGGGCGCCGCGACAGCTGGCCCAGCCGGGAGGCGATGGTCCAGTACCTGCGCCGCCGGGGGCTGTTTCGCGGCTTCACCGATCGGGCCCTGCACGACTACGTGGATGGCGGCACCCGGACACTGGACGATGGCCGCGTGGTGCTGATCTACGACCCCGATATCGAGGTGCAGATCTTCCGCCACCTGCCCGATCACCTGGATGACCTGCCGGCGCGGGTCCAGGTCCCCCTCGGCGTGCTCGCGGGACGCCAGTCCCGGGTGCTCACCGCGCACCGCCGGCGCCGGCTGCGCCGCCGCGGGGTGCGCGTCGCCGAGGTCCCGGGCGGGCACATGTTCCCCATGGAGGCCCCCGAGGCGACCCGCACGGCGCTGGTGGCGATGATCGATGACCTGACCGGGCAGCCTTCATGAGCGAGTCTCGGTTCCAACCCCGGGCCCTGAGCCTTGCCGAAGGCCGCCTCGCCGCCCTGGCCTGGGGCGACCCGGCGGCCCCCACTTGGCTCGCCCTGCATGGCTGGCTCGACAACGCCGCGAGCTTCTCCCGCCTGGCCCCGCGGCTGGTCGAGCGCCTGGGGATTCGCGTGGTGGCCCTCGACTTCGCCGGCCACGGCCTGTCGGCGCACCGCCATGGCGGCTATGCACTGTGGGATTATATCCACGATCTGCTCGATGCCGGCGACGAGCTCGGCCTCTCGCGGATGACCCTGCTGGCCCACTCCATGGGTGCCGGGGTGGCCGGGCTCGCTGCGGCGGCGCTGCCCGAGCGGGTCGAGACGCTGGTGCTGATCGATGGGCTGGGCGCGCTGACCACCCCGGCCGACGACGCTCCCGCCCAGCTGCGCAAGGGGCTGCTCGCCGTACGGCGCGCCCGCGGTCGGGCATCGAGCGCGTCTGGCGGCCGCGCTCCGAGCTATCCTGATAGTGAGGCCGCCGTGGCGGCGCGCGTCGCCGGCGGGGCGACGCCCATCGATGCCGAGACGGCGCGCCCGCTGATGCTGCGCAACCTCGAGGCGTTGCCCGGCGGTCGAGTCCGGCTGCGCACCGATGCGCGCCTGCTTCGCCCCTCGCCGGTGAGGCTCTGCCCCGAGCAGCTCTCCGCGATGCTGCGGGCGCTGCGTTGCCCTGTGCTGCTGGTGGAAGGGGACACCGGCATCCTGGGCGATCGTCCCCGGGCACGCCGGGCGCGGGCCGAGGTGGCGGACCTCACGCGCCGCGTGCTGTCGGGCGGGCACCACCTGCACCTGGAGCCGGCCGCTACGGATGAGGTGGCGAGGGTCATCGCCGACTGGCATGCCCGCGCGAGAGCGCCTGGACGCCGGCACGAGTGGGAGGGCGGATCATGAATCGACAACGGCAGGTGGCAAGCCCTCGGGACAAGACGGTGTCCCTGGTGCTGGGCAGCGGCGGGGCGCGGGGCTACGCGCACATCGGGGTGATCGAGGAGCTCGAGGCCCGCGGCTATCGCGTGGTGGCGATCTCGGGCTGTTCCATGGGCGCCCTGGTCGGCGGCGTCTACGCGGCGGGCCAGCTCGCCGCCTATCGCGACTGGGTCTGCCAGCTCGACTACTTCGACGTGCTGCGGCTGGTCGACGTCACCTGGAGCCCGATGGGCGCGATGCGCGCCAACAAGGTGATGGGCAAGCTCGAGAGCCTGATCGACGATATCCGCATCGAGGATCTGGACATCGCCGTGACCACGGTTGCCACCGACCTGACCCGCCAGCGGGAGGTGTGGTTCCAGAGCGGCTCGCTGCTCGAGGCGATCCGCGCCTCCATCGCCGTGCCCGGGGTGATCACCCCGGTACATCGCGGCGATCAGGTGCTGGTGGACGGGGGGCTACTCAACCCGCTGCCGATCATCCCCACGGTGTCGGCCCAGGCGGACTTCGTGATGGCGGTCAACGTCACCGCCCATAGCCCCCGGCCGGTGAGCCTCGAGGAACTGCTGCCCCCTGAAGAGGCCGCCCAGGAGCAGGCCCGGGAGAAGGCCCGCGACGCCGGCGGCGTCGACTTCGCCAGCTGGATCGACGGGGTACGCGGCGCCGCTCGGCGACTGTTCGACGGCCTCGGCAACACCAACACCAACGGCAACGGCAGTGCCGGCAGGAAGAGCCAGGTGGACGAGACCCTGGAACGCGATCGTCGGGAGTGGGGGCGCCTGGACATGGTGCTGGCCTCCTTCGACATCACCCAGGCGGCGCTGGCCAAGTACAAGGTGGCGGGCTATCCGCCGGACGTGCTGATCGAGGTACCCAAGACGGTATGCGGCGCCTACGAGTTTCACCGCGCCGAGGCCCTGATCAGCCTCGGCCGCCACCTGGCGGTGGACGCCCTGGACCGCTTCGAGGGGCTGACCCATCCAGGCTGGGGCGATCAGGCGATCGTCGTCGAGCCGGCGGGGGAGGAGGAGCCGGCCTCGTGAGCCGGGATGCTGCTCAGGCCTCGGCGCCGCGCCGGCGCAGCAGCACGTAGACCGCCCCGGTGCCGCCGTCGATCGTGGTGGCCGAGCAGAAGGCCAGCACGCTGGGCCACTCGCGCAGCCAGGCGTTCACGTGGCTCTTGATCACCGGATAGTCGCGGGTGCTGCCCCAGGCCTTGCCGTGGACCACCAGCACGCAGCGTCTCCGGCGATCGACGGCGTCGCGCAGGAAGGCCTCGAGCTCTTCGCGAGCCTCCTCCAGGGTGTGGCCGTGCAGGTCGAGTCCCGCCTCCCAGGCGAGGCGCCCGCGCTTGAGCTGCTGGCGCGTGCGCCAGGGCAGGTCGGGGAGGGCGAAGTCGAGGAACTCCGAGGGCCGTACCGGCTCTACCCGGCCATCCGAGGTGCGTCCGCCGCCGGCGTGATCATCGGCGACCGTGGTGGCGGCCGCCCGCCGCTCGGCCGCGGCGACGTCGCCCCGGCGCCGGCGACCGGGATCGGCCCGGTTGCTGGCAATGGGGCGCACGCCGGCCTCGCGCAGGGCCTGGCGGAAGGTGGTGATCTCGTCGTCGTCCGGGACGTGGCGATCTCGACTCATGGGACCATCG
>JAWWBV010000167.1:0-5980 GCA_033720795.1 Halomonas sp.
GGCCACGGCACAGCAATAGAAGTAGGCGATGGCCACGCCGGTGGCGGCCATGTCGACGATCCACAGCAGCACCTCACGACCGAACCAGGGCGCCAGCAGGCAGACGCCGCAGGTGAACAGGATGCCCGCGGATGGCGTACCGTGGACGGGATGCAGGCGGGCGAACGCCTCGGGCAGGAAGGTCGCACGTCCCTGGGCGAACAGCAGCCGGCTGGTGGAGATGTAGAAGCCGTTGAGGCCGGTCGCGATGCCCATCAACAATGCCACCGCCAGCACCGCGAGCCCGAGGTTACCAAGCACCCCCTGGACCACTTCCCCCGTGCCCCACACCGGCGAGCCGGCCACGAGTTCGGTCCAGGGCATGGCCATCGAGGTCGCGACGATCAGGATCGAGTAGTGCACGGCCGCCATGACCAGGGCCAGGACGATCAGGGTGAAGGCCTTGGCCGGCGAGAAGTCGAACTCCTCGGCCGCCTGGGGCACGCTGTCGAAGCCCACATAGGCCCAGGGGGCGATGGCCACGATGGCGAAGATCGCCGACCAGGTCGCCTTGTCCGGCTGGAACAGCGGTACCAGATTGTCGAAGGACGTGGACGGCGACACCAGCATCCCGGTCGCCACCAGCAGTGCGCCGGTGACCAGCAGCATGCAGAAGACGAACTGGCTCTTTCCGGAGAGGCTGCCGCCGCGGATATTGATCCAGGCGAAGAGGATCAGCGCCAGGCTGGCGATGGCCACCTCACCGAAGTACACCTCCCAGCCAGCGACGGTGTACATCTCACCGAAGGTCGCGATCTCCGGCACCAAAAACTTCGCCAATAGCGCCAGCGCCGAGGCGTTCAATGCCACGATGGAGATGTAGCCCAGGGTCAAGAACCAGCCGCAGAAGAAGGCGTGCCGGCGCCCGAACCCCAGGTAGGCGTAGGAGAACCCTCCCCCGGTCACCGGGAATATCTTGATCAGAAATCCGTAGCTGACGCCGATCACGATCATCAGCAGCGCCCCGATGGCCAGGCCAATGATGGCGCCCATCGGACCCGCCGTGGCGATCCAGTCTGCCGGCAAGACGAAGCTTCCCCAGCCGATGGCGGAGCCGAAGGCGATGGCCCATACCCAGTGTGGCTTTAGGCATTTCTTGAGTGTGTTGGATGATTCCATTCCGTCTCTCCGTCGCTCCTGAGATGCGATGTTGTCGGCAGCGATTGCTCTCTTGTCCGGCATCTCGTGGAAGTCTCTCGATTACGATTACGCTTATTCTTGTCTCGCCCGTCCCCTGCGCGAGTCGCACAGCGAGTCGGCGAAGCCGAGGCATGCAGAAAACATCCGCCTCAAGGTACGTTTCCTGGCTATCTCCCTTCCATAAGAATTCCAACACGCAAGATTAGAGCGAAGGCTGAGGCCTGAATAGGACCAGTTTCCCCTTCAGGTTGGGCCACCTTCACCATGGATTGACTAACGGATGGAAATCTTTTCCAATAAAAATTATCCCCTCGTCACCATGAAATATCCCTGAAAAGAAAGGCGCCGTTCCCGTTCAGGAGCGGCGCCTTTCCTCATGACAGCGTTTACCGTGGCAGACGAGCAACAGGGATAATCTTACGGTTCGACGTCAGAAACAGACCCGCTTCAGGTCCCCGGTGGCACGACGACGACCGGCACCTTGGCGCGCTTGATCACGCCCTTGGTGACCTTGCCGGCATAGGCAGCCGCGAAGCTGCGCTTGTTGGCCGCCATGACGATCATGTCGCTGCCGCTACGCGTGGCGTAGTGGCTGATCACCGAGGAGGGATAGCCCTCGAGCACGCTGCGGGTCACCTCGCGCTCGCCGAAGGCCGCGCGCCGTTCGGGATGGCGGGACCAGAAGGCCTCGAGGCGCTCGTCGAGCTCCTGGCGTGCCTGGTCGAGGCGCTGCGCCATCAGGGTCTCGAGCATCTGGCGATCCTGGATGTTGGTCTTGAGGGTGTTGAAGACGTCATCGGACAGCGACTTGACCACGTGCAGCACATGCAGCTCGGCGCCGGTGGCCTGGGCGAGTCCCACCGCCTGGGCCAGCACCGGGTCGCAGTCGTTCCTGAGGCCCACGCAGCAGAGGATGCGACGAATGCCATGCGTCATGAGGGTTCCTCCTGCGGCGCGGCATAGGGACCACCGCGCCGATGTCAGTGACGTGACGGATCGCAGCTAGTAACCCAGCAGGCTGGGCAGCCAGAGCGATATCTGGGGAAAGTAGGCGATGATGAACAGCGCCACGATGGAGCCAGCGGCGAAGGGCAGCGCCTTCAGGGAGATCTCCTCGATCGAGGCGCCGCCTATCCCCGAGGCCACGAAGAGGTTCTCCCCGAGCGGTGGCGTCTGGAAGCCGATGGCCAGCGCGCAGACCACCACGATGCCCACGTGCACCGGGTCCATGCCCAGCATGTACATGATCGGCAGCAGCACCGGGGTGAGGATCATGATCGCCGCCAGGGTCTCCATGAACATCCCCACGAAGAGCAGGAAGAAGATGATCATCGCCCAGATGAGGTAGGTGTTGTCGGTGAAGCCCAGCATCGCCTCGGCAATGATGCCGGGGACCCGCTGCTCGACGAGCAGGCGACCGAACACCGTGGCAGTGAACAGGATCAGCAGCACTCGCCCGGTGATCCAGGTGGTGGTCTGCAGGGTACGCAGGGCCGGTTTCCAGGCCAGCTCACGGTGCAGGAAGATCCCCACGATCAGCGTGTAGAAGATCGCCACGATGGCCGACTCGGTGGGGGTGAAGAGCCCGCTGTAGATGCCGCCGAGGATGATGATCGGCGCCAGCATCGACCAGATGCCCTTGCGCAGGGTGCCGCGGATCTGGGGCCAGGACCAGTGATCGGTCAGGCCGCGATAGCCGCGCTTCTTCGAGATGAAGTAGTTGATGGTCAGCAGGCAGCCGGCGATGACCACCCCCGGCATGATGCCGGCGATGAACAGCTTGGGAATCGACAGCGTCTGGAAGGCACCGTGCTCGGCGATGGCCTCGGGCGGCGGCTGCAGGCCCATGCCGGAGATGCCGAAGATGACCATCGGAATCGAGGGTGGAATCACCACCCCGAGGCCGCCCGAGGAGGCGGTGATGGCCGAGCCGTAGCCGCGATCATAGCCGCGGTTGGCCATGGCCGGGATCATCAGCATGCCCACCGCCGCCGTGGTCGCCGGCCCGGAGCCGGAGATCGCGCCGAAGAACATGCAGGCGAACACCGTCGCCGCGGCGAGGCCGCCGGTCACGGGCCCGGCAAAGGCCTCGGCGATGTCGACCAGGCGCTTGGAGATACCGGCGGCCTCCATCAGCGCCCCGGCCAGGATGAAGGCCGGCAACGCCATCAGCGGGAAGGAGCCCACCGAGGTGAAGGCGATCTGCACGAACGCCATGGGGTTCTCGCCCAGGCTGATGAAGGTCGTCAGTGCCGCCACACCCAGCGACACCGTGATGGGTGCCCCGAGGATCAACAGCAGGAAGAAGGCACCGAACAGTACGTAAATAATCGTGGTATCCATACTCAGTGCTCCCGCGGCGCCGGGCCGTCACCCGCCGCGTCATCGTTGTGCTTGAGTTTCTCGACTTCCTGAGACTCGGGGTCCACGAGGTCTACTTTCTTGACGAACTTCAGGTAGTTGTTCTGAAGGATTCGCAGCGTCATGGCGATGAAGGCGATGGGCAGGATCAGGTAGAAATACTTCATCGGAACCCCCAGGGTCTGGGACTTCCAGAAGAGGTTCATCTTGTTGAACACGAAGTCGTAGCTCAGGTAGATGAAGACGGCATTGAAGCCGATCCAGATCAGGTCGGTAAGCACACCGCAGAACGTCTCGACCCAGCGCGGAAAGAACTTGAACTGGAAGGTGACACGGTTGTGCGCCGACATCTTGGTGGCATAGACCGCCCCCAGATAGGCGAACCAGACGAAGGCGTAGGTCGCCAGCTCATCGCCCCAGGGCAGCGAGTAGCTGAAGAGGTTCCTGAGCACGATCTGGGCAAACAGCAGTAAGACGAAGGACACCAGGAGGAGCTGACAGAGGACGCCCTCCAGGTTGTCGATGATCTTGAAGAGTAGCGATTTCATGAGGCTGGCCCCTTGCGATCAGGCTCCCGATGGGCAGTTCCCCGCACCGGCCGGTGCCGGTGCGGGGGGGACACTGCATGCCGCGGTAATGAGAGTTACGGCTGCGGGGCGGGATCGCGACCCAGGGCCTCGAGGGCCTGATCGAGCTTCTCCTTGCCGCCGATGCTGTCGTAGAAATCGGGCCAGATGCCGGTGGCCAACTCGATCCATTCCTGCTCGTCGTTGGCGGGCTGGGTGATCTGCATGCCGTGCTCTTCCACCAGACGCTGCTTGATGGCTTCCTCGCTCTCCAGCAGGAAGTCGTAGCTGTGCTCGGTGGCTGCCTGGCCGGCTTCCAGCACCAGATCCTGCATCTCGGGGCTCAAGCTCTGGAACTTGCCCTCGCTGATGATCAGCGGCTGCAGGGAGAAGACGTAGCAGCTATCGGTGACATGATCCTGGACCTCGTAGAACTTCATGGTGTCGATGGTGATATAGGGGTTGTCCTGCCCATCGACCACGCCCTGCTGCAGCGCGGTGAAGGTCTCGGACCAGGCCAGCGGGTTGGGATTGACGCCCCAGGCCTGATACGAAGCGATCATGATCTCGTTCTTGGGCACCCGGATCACCAGGCCATCGAGATCCTCGGGCGAGGCCACGGGACGCACGGAGTTGGTCAGGCGACGGCAGCCGGAATAGGCCCAGCCCAGGATGCGCACGCCGGCATCGCGGATGGTGTTCTGGGTGAGTTCCTCGGCGATCTCGCCCTGGGTCAGCGTCTTGGCATCCTCGGGGCTCTGGATCACGTAGGGCAGGGTCAGCACCCCGACGGTCGGCGAGAAGGGCGTGATGTTATTGATGGCCAGAATCGAGAGGTCGAGCAGCCCCATGCTGGCATTGTTGACGGTATCCTGCTCGCTGCCGAGCTGACCGTTGGGGAACAGGTCGATGGTGACCTCGCCGTCGGTCTTCTCCTCGACATAATCGGCGAAGGTCGTGCCCAGTTCGTACTGGGTGCCGCCGGCGGCATCGCCCAGGGCCATCTTCCAGGTCTCGGCCATGGCCTGACCGCTCAGGGCCAGGGTGGCGGCGGATACTGCCATGGGGAGGAGTAGTTTCTGGATACGCATTGTGATCTCCACAGCTTGTTATTGTCGGAAGGACAGGGTGCCTGCGTGATGCGAGGCGCTCCTGGATGACGGCGAGCCCAGGGTGTCCATCGAGGGCGGTCCGTGGCGACGATTCGAGGTGATTTATTATGATTCTCACCGCGCCTGCCTCGATTCCGCGATCTCGCCCCTCGCCGATCATCGGGATACATGCTGTACGCCATATCCTGACTAGCATGTTCTACGCACTCCCCCCGAGCGCCACTAGAACCAGTCATTCAACATCGATTGGTCCAGCACGCCACATGAGATACCGATGACAGATGCACAGGGCTGACCCTGCCGCCGCCATGATGCCTCAACAGTATGGCATACTCTCTAGCAGCCTTTTCCTGAGCCTTGGCGAGACACCATTGCAATGAGCCAGCTTCTCTTCCATCTCGATCCCGATCTTCCGGAGAGCCTGCAGAAACAGCTGCGCGAGCAGATCGCCCGCGCCATTCTCGATGGTCATCTGCCCCTGGACGAGCCGCTGCCTTCGAGCCGCAAGCTGGCCAGGGATCTGCATGTCGCCCGCAACACGGTGATGCTGGCCTACGAGCATCTGCTCGATGATGGCTACCTGATCGCGAGGAAGCGTAGCGGCTACTTCGTCAATCCCGAGATCCTCGAGGGCCGGGCCGAGAAACCGGTGCGCCTGAACGATATCGACGCCGAGCGCCTGCCCTGGGAGGAGCTCTTGACCATGCACCCCTCCCGGCAGCAGACCATCAACAAGCCCAGCGACTGGCATCGCTACGACTA
>JAWWBV010000168.1:0-5969 GCA_033720795.1 Halomonas sp.
GGCCATGTAGTCCTTCTGACGGCCGTCGGGCCCCTTCTGGTAGTAGTTGGTGCGCTGGGTCGCCTGGATCATCTCCATGTAGCGGCGCAGCAGCTGGTCGTCGTTGAGGCTGGCGACGTCGTCGAGCAGCGCCAGGATGCGCGCGGTGCAGGCCTCGACCTCGCCTTCCGGAGGACGCTCGTTGGGGTCGAAGCGCAGCTCGAACAGGGTCACCAGCTCGCGGGTGATCTCCGGATGATTGACCAGGGTGGTGGCCATGTAGTCCTGGGAGACGCCGAAGCGGATCTGCTTCAGGTAGCGGGCATAGCCCCGGAGCATGGCGACCTCGCGCCAGTCGAGGTTGGCGCTGATGATCAGCCGGTTGAACGGATCATTGTCCGCCTCGCCGATCCAGATGCGCTGGAAGGCCTCGATGAAGGGCTCGCGCATCTCCTGGAGGTTGACCTCGTTGCTGGTGTGGTGCTCCAGGTTGAAGTCGTGGATCCAGTAGCTGTGATCCTTGGCCTGCACCTCGTAGGGACGCTCGCCGAGCACGCGAAGCCCCAGGTTCTCCATCATCGGCAGCACGTCGGAGAGCGGGATCGGCCGGTCACGATGGAACAGCTTGAGGTTGACGCCGCTGCCCTCCTCTTCCACCAGGCGGTAGAGGGAGAGAGCCAGCGGAGCGCCTGCGTCCAGCTCGCTGATGTGCTGCAGGTCGTAGACCGCGGTGCGCGCCGAGAAGTCATCGCGGTAGCTCGCCGGGAAGGCGTCGCGGAAGCGGTCCATCAGCAGGTTGGCCTGCTCCTCGCCGAAGCCCTCGATGGCGGCGCCCTGCAGATCGTCGCGCCAGTTGCGCGCCAGCGTCGCCAACTTGGCTTCCAGGCGGCGCAGGTCGTACTCCGTCGGCCGGTCGCCCTTGAAGCGCAGGATGAACTGGATGCGCGCCAGCACCGACTCGGAGAGGTAGGTATTGAAGTCGCCGAAGGTGGCGTCGAGCTCCTCGCACAGCATCTGCTGGATGCGCTGGCGCAGCTCGGTGGAGAAGACGTCCCGTGGCACGAAGGCCAGGCAGGAGTAGAAACGCCCGGAGCGGTCCTCGCGGATGAACAGCCGCACGCGGCGCCGCTCGCGCATGTCGAGGATGCCCAGCGCCGTCTGCGTCAGCTCGTCGGTATCGATCTGGAACAGGTCGTCGCGGGGATAGACCTCGAGGATGTGCAGCAGGTGCTTGCCGTTGTGGCCCTTGGGATTGAAGCCGGCCTTGTCCATCACCGTGGTGAGCTTGCGGCGCAGGATCGGCACGTTGCGCGGCGACTCGTTGTAGACCGAGGCGGTGAACAGGCCCAGGAAGCGCCGCTCACCGATCACCCGCCCCTGATCGTCGTAGCGATCGATGGAGATGTAGTCGGGATAGGTGGGACGGTGGATCCGCGCGTGGTGGGCGCTCTTGGCGAACGACAGCAGCTGGGGGACCAGCACGAAGCGGTCGCCCTCGACGCCCTGGTCGGTACGGATGCGCTCCTGGTAGCGGGGCTGGTCGAGGCGGAAGACCCCCAGCTCGCTCTGCTCGACGCGATCCAGACGCTGGCGCCCCTGCTCCTCGTGGACGGCGTATTCGTCGTAGCCGAGGAAGGTGAAGTTGTCGTGGAGCAGCCACTCGACGAAGGCCGTGGCCTCCTCGTGGTCCTCGGCCTTGACCTGCTCGGGCCGCGAGGCCTTGAGCTCGGCCAGGGCCGCCCGGGCCTGGTCGCGCATCGGCTCGAAGTCGGCCACCGCGGTGCGCACGTCGCGAAGCACCTCCTGCAGGCTGACCTCGATCTCCTCGAGAACGGCCGGGGCGGAGTGGCGATCGACCTCGATGGCGATCAGCGACTCGCGCTGCTCCGGGGCATCGGCCTGCCGGGTCGGGGTGACCCGCTCGAGGCGATGCTCACTATCGCGCTGGGTGGCGAGGACGGCGTTGTGAATGGCGTGCACGGTCATGCCGCGGCGGTTGAGCTCGATGCGCACCGAATCGACCAGGAAGGGCATGTCCTCGTGCAGCACGGCGATGAAGGTATGGGTGGACTGCCAGCCGTGCTGCTCGAAGTCGGGGTTGAAGACCCGCACCTTGGGATCGGCGGGATCGAACTGCTGCAGGAAGTGCCACACCGAGAGCGTGGCGCCGTAGATGTCGTCGAGACGGCGATCGGCCAGGTCATCGAGCGGGATCGTGGCATAGAAGTGGCGGGCGAAGGCTTGGACCTGAGCGGCCTTGTCCTCGTCCAGACGGCCTTGCAGCCGCTCCTCGAGTTGCTTGAGCAGATCCTCTCGGGTCTCCTCATGTGCGACATGTTGCATCCATCACCTCGGCTGCCAGCGGCCGCCGGAAGCGGCCGGGAGAACTTGACGTGGCGGCCTCCTGGCCGCATCGCCGTCCAGCTTACGTCACTTCCCGAGCCGCCCCCAACCACATGCCTCTTCACTCATGGAGCATGTCGGTTACGCATCGCCGCTTGACAACGCTTCCACTCTTTCGACCAAGGTCGAATCAGTCGCGCCGCACCAGCAGGACCCCGCACTCGCAATGGTGGGTCCAGGGAAACTGGTCGAAGAGCGCGAAGCGCTGGATCTCGTGGGTAAGGGTCAGCGTCTCGAGATTCTCGGCCAGGGTCTCGGGGTTGCATGAAATATAGACGATGCGCTCATAGTCGCTGAGCTGTTGGCAGCTCGCCTCGTCGAGGCCGGCCCGCGGCGGGTCCACCAGCACGGCGGAGAAGGCGTAGTCGTCGAGGGCCATCTCGCTGACGCGCCGACCGCCCTTCTCGCCCTTCAGGGCCTGGGAGAACTCCTCGGCGGACATGCGCCCCACCTCGGCGTTGTCGATGCCGTTGGCCGCGAGGTTGATCCGCGCGCTGGCCACGGACGTGCGCGAGATCTCGGTGGCCAGCACCCGCCGGAAGTTGCCGGCGAGCGCCACGGTGAAGTTGCCGTTGCCGCAGTAGAGCTCCACCAGATCGCCGTCCCGGCTGCCCCGGGTGACGTCCCTCGCCCA
The DNA here is from genome assembly GCA_033720795.1 of Halomonas sp. Classification (GTDB taxonomy): domain Bacteria; phylum Pseudomonadota; class Gammaproteobacteria; order Pseudomonadales; family Halomonadaceae; genus Halomonas. Next base: position 3,017 of record JAWWBV010000168.1, read on the forward strand.
GCCGAGCATCGACCGGCAGATCTCGGCGTTGGGCTGGGTGAAGCTGTTCTCCACCTGCTGATAGACCAGCGTATCGTCGCCCACCGCCAGGCGCTCCCAGACGTGGTCGCGCGCCAGCACCAGGCGCTGCTTGCGGGCCCGGCCGATGATCATGATGCCGAGCGCCTCCTGCAGGGCACGCGCCTCGGCCTCCCAGGCCTCGTCGAGGCGACGATGGTAGATCAACGTCACCAGCGCCTCGCCGGTGAGGGTGGTGAGGAACTCGACCTGGAACAGGCGCCGGCGCAGCAGGTCGTTGTCGCGCAGGGCATCGAGCAGGCGCGGCATGAGCGCGTTGATCTGCCGGCTGGCCACCGGATACGCATCGAGGCGCACCACCGTCTTGTTCTTGGGATCCTCGGGATCGACCTCGAACATGGCGTAGAAGAGGTCGTCCCCCTCGTGCCAGAGGCGAAATTCGCAGCGCTGGCGGTAGTGGCTCGGCGGCGAGGGGAAGACCTCCAGCGACGGCGGCGCGAAGCGCGCGAAGTCGCGGGTGATGCGCTCTCGCTTGGCCTCGAGCTGCTGGTCGTAGCGGGCGGGGTCGACGACGGGAATGGCCACGGCGGCTCCTGTGGTGAAGATCGATGGTAAAGGGGGAAAAGCGGGAAGACGGCGAGTACGGGCGATTCAGCCCGGCTGCAGCCGCCGTGGCGGGGCGAAGCCGAAGGCGGCCAGGCCCCCGCCCAGGCGCTCATCGGGCGCCGTGACGAAGCTCGGCCCGGCCCGCCGACAGCGATCGGGGGTCGTCACGACCTGGGCCACACGGCGTGCGATGGCCTCCCCGGAGTCGATCCAGGCCACCTCACGGGGGGCGGCCTCGATCAATTGGCGGCGCAGCAGCGGGAAGTGGGTGCAGCCGAGCACCACGGTATCCAGGGCCGGTTCGCCGGCCGACGACGCCTCCCAGAGGGGCGCGAGGGCCCGGCGAATCGCCACAGGATCCGGCGTCTCCCCGACCACCAGCCGCTCCGCCTCGCCGACCAGGGCATCGGCGGCGACCCGGGTGACACGACAGTCGGCCGCGAAGTCGTGGATCAGCCGCAGGGTATAGGGGCGTGACACGGTGGCACTGGTCGCCAACAGGCCGATGTGGCGCGTGGCGCTCACGGCGGCGGCCGGCTTGATGGCCGGCACGGTCCCGATCACGGGAATGGAGAGGCCCTCGCGCAAGGCATCCAGCGCCAGGGTGCTGGCCGTGTTGCAGGCCACCACCAGCGCCCGACAGCCGCTCGCCGCCACCGCCGCCTGGCAGACGGCCTGGATCCGCGCGACCAGCCAGGCATCTTCCCGTCGCCCGTAGGGCAGCATGGCATTATCGCAGGCGTAGGCCAGGGCGACCCCGGGCAGCCGGTGGCGGAGTGCCTGCACCACCGAGAGCCCGCCCACGCCGGAATCGAAGATCAGGATCGGCGCCGTCATCGGCCAAGCCTCCCTGAGGGAGGCGCCGGCAGCGACGAGAGGGACAACGACGTGGCGTGAGAGGAAGACAGAGGCATGACAGGGAGGTGACCGCGGGCGATGCCGGCATTCTACCCCAGAGTCGTGGCCGAGCCGAAATGGCGAGGCTCCCTGCCTGTCACATCCGCTTCCTCGGCCCACGCCCTCGCGTGGCCGGGAGGCGATCGTGTCGAAGGAGGCCCCGCCGATGGGGCCTCGGGGATGGCCGATTGATTTCAGGTCTGGGGGACGGGAGCGTCGCGCAGCTCGTGATAGAGCTCGGGATAGGCCTCCTCCAGGCGCGCGACATGATCCTGGGCACCCTCGGGCAGGGCATCTTCCAGGGCCTTGAAGTCCTCGTCGTTGAAGTTCTTGCGAATCAGCGGGAAGAGCTGTTCACGCTCTTCCCGGAGGTAGGCACGGTGGCTCTCCAGGTAGGACTTGAGGTCCTCGGCGAACTTGTCCATGGGCACGATCGAGTCCATGAGGATCATGTCGAGGTCGTTGGAGAGGCGCTGCAAGCGGGCCTTCAGCGAGCGATAGTCCTTGGCAAGCTGATCGGTGATCTCGGCGCTCGACGGATCCAGCTCCTTGAGCCGCTCGCTGCAGACCTTCTCCAGGGGCCGGGTGAACCCCTCCTGATAGTCGAGGATGTAGTCCACAACCTCTCTGACCAGCTGGAAGTTGGGGCGCTCCCCCTGGGCCAGGGTCTTCTGCTTGAGCTGCAGAACGTGCAACATGCGCGCCATGTTGGCATGATCCTGACGCAACTGGTTCAGCTTGGGCATGGTGGTGACCTCCTCCATGGCGATATGAGACACGAGCGGTGGATCAGAAGGCATCGAGGGGCAGGCGCGTACCAACATTGGATTCGCCGCGACGCACCGGGTTCACCGGGCGGATGAAACGCTCTCGTCGAGCAGACGGCCTCAGGCTAGCCCCCCAAGGCGAATCTTGCCTGTCATCCAAGGTCGTATTTCCTGCGACGACACACCCACTCTAGCAGCCACGCGCCAAGGAGTCAGACAATGGATCTCTTCCAGCGCCCCGCCGCCGATGACGCGGCCCCCCTGGCCTTTCGCATGCGCCCGCGGCGCCTGGAGGACTACGTGGGCCAGCAGGCGCTGGTGGGCCCCGGCAAGCCGCTGGCGCGCATGGCCGAGAGCGGGGTAGTGCGCTCGATGATCCTCTGGGGGCCGCCCGGCACCGGCAAGACCACCCTGGCCGAGATTCTCGCCGAGGTCTCCGGCGCCCACCTGGAGCACCTCTCGGCGGTGATGGCGGGGGTCAAGGAGATCCGTGCCGCGGTCGATCGCGCCCGCGACTTCCAGGCCAGGGAGCGCCCCACCCTGCTGTTTCTCGACGAGATCCACCGCCTCAACAAGAGCCAGCAGGACGCCCTGCTGCCCCATGTGGAGTCGGGGCTGCTGACGCTGATCGGCGCCACCACCGAGAACCCCTCCTTCGAGGTCAA
>JAWWBV010000169.1:0-5950 GCA_033720795.1 Halomonas sp.
GGACCTACATCCGCATGTTCGACGTGCCCTACAACGCCCTGCACGAGCGCGGCTACGTGAGCATCGGCTGCGAGCCCTGCACGCGCCCCACCCTGCCGGGCCAGCACGAGCGCGAGGGACGCTGGTGGTGGGAGGACCAGGACGGCAAGGAGTGCGGCCTGCACGCCGTGAACCTGACGCCGTCGGCCCCGTCGAACGCCTGAGCCGCTGTTGTCACACGACCGACAAGGGCGCCCCGCGGGGCGCCCTTTGACAGCGTGCTAGCTTCGACAAGACGCGCCGGCGATAGCGCGCGGGGTCGAGACGGCCAGGCCAGCAGGCCTCAGCGAATCGGCAGCTCGATGTCCTCGAACAGCCCCTGCTCGTGGCGAGGCCCGGCGGCCAACGCCGCATCCACCAGGTCCCGATTGAGGTGACCGGCGAAGCCCTCCAGGAAGTCATACATGTAGCCGCGCATGAAGGTGCCGCGACGAATCCCGATCTTGGTGGTGGAGCTCTCGAACAGGTGGTCGGCCTCCAGCGCCACCAGGTCGGTGTCGTGTTCGGCATCCACCGCCATGTGCGCGACGATGCCCACCCCCATGCCGAGGCGCACGTAGGTCTTGATCACGTCGGCATCGGCGGCGGTGAGCACCACGTTGGGCGACAGGCCACGCGCCCGGAAGGCATCGTCGAGCTGGGAGCGCCCGGTGAAGCCGAACACGTAGGTGACCAGCGGATGATCGGCCAGCGCTTCCAGTGTCAGGGTCTCGAGTTCGGCCAGCGGATGACCCGTGGGCACCAGCACGCAGCGGTTCCAGCGGTAGCAGGGCAGCAGTATCAGGTCGTTGAAGAGGTCGAGGGACTCGGTGGCGATGGCGAAGTCGGCCTGGCCGTCGCTGACCATCTGGGCGATCTGCTTGGGCGTGCCCTGCTGCATGTGCAGCGCCACGTCGGGATACTTCCGGGTGAAGTCGCGGATCACCGGCGGCAGTGCATAGCGCGCCTGGGTGTGGGTGGTGGCGATGGAGAGGCTGCCGCGGCGCTCGTCGCTGTGCTCCTGGGCAACGTCCTTGATGTTCTCGGCCAGCCTCAGCACCTGGCCGGCCAGCTCGATGATCGCCTGACCCGCCGGGGTGATGCGGGTCAGGTGCTTGCCGCTGCGGGCGAAGATCTCGACGCCGAGCTCGTCCTCGAGGAGGCGGATCTGCTTGGAGATGCCGGGCTGGGAGGTGAAGAGGCTCTGAGCGGTGGCCGAGACGTTGAGGTTGTGGCGTGACACCTCCCAGATGTAACGCAGCTGCTGAAGCTTCATGACCGCCCTCTCTATGCGTGCTGACCGTGCGTAACAACCATGCATGCCGCGAAAATCGGCCTGCCATGGCGCCCTTAAAATACCTTAAGGACATAAAAAAATAACCCACAATCACTTTATAGCATAACCTGGCGGGCCCGATGCAACCGCCGATCGGCGTTCTCGCCGACAGCGGGGATTTGCCAGCACCCCGGACGATCGCTAACATCGACCGACCGGGCATGTCACCCATGCCCCCTTCACCCCGCTCGATGCAGCGCAACGAAACTGGAGAATCACATGGCCAACAACGTCGATGTCACCAATGCCAACTTCGAGCAGGAAGTCCTCAAGGCCGACGCACCGGTCCTGCTGAAGTTCTGGGCCCCCTGGTGTGGTCCCTGCAAGGTGATGGCGCCGGTGGTCGATGAGGTTGCCGAAGAGCGCGATGGCAACCTCAAGGTCGTCAGCATCAACGTGGACGACGCTCCGGAGATCGCCGCCGAGCAGGGCGTCCGCGGCGTCCCCACCGTGATGCTGTTCAAGTCCGGCACCAAGGTCGCGTCGCTGGTCGGCGCTCAGTCCAAGTCTCAGCTGAGCCAGTTCATCGACCAGAACGCCTGATCGCGCGCTCCCCGTGCGCTCATCGCCCCGGCCACGGCCGGGGCGATGTCGTTTGAGGGCTACTCGTCGTCGCGCTCCGAGATCGGCCGGTCGGCCTGATCGAGGGGCGAGCCGACCGCCGGGCCCAGCAGGTGCGCGATCCAGCGCGTCTGCGGATGGCTATCCAGGGCGATCTTCAGGGTCATCGTCAGCACCACCGAGAGCAGCATGCCCACCGCGCCGAAGATCCATCCCCAGACCACCAGCGAGAGGAAGGCCACCGAGGTGGAGAGTCCCAGCGCGCGGCCCATCACCCGCGGCTCGATGATATTGCCCATCACGAAGTTCACCCCCAGGTAGGCCGCCGAGAGCAGCATGGCATCCACCAGACCGCCCTGGGGCGAGACCAGCAGCAGCAGCACCGGCGGCACCGCGGCGATGGCCGAGCCGATGTTGGGGATGTAGTTCAGGGCGAAGGCCAGCACCGCCCACAGCAGGGGGAACTCCACGGCCAGCAGCTTGCAGGCCAGCCAGATCAGCGCGCCGGTCGCCAGGCTGATCAGCGTCTTCACGGCCAGGTAGCGCTTGAGGGTCCGGCTGAACTCGCTGAAGCGCCGCAGGCTCGGCGCCGGATTGACCAGGGCCCGGGAGATCTTGTCGCGGAAGTTGAGGGTCTCGAAGAGCAGGAAGATCACCAGCAGCGCCACGACGACGCTCTGCATCATCAGGTTGCCCACCTCGCCGAGCAGCGCCGGGATCCAGCTGCCGAACTGCTCGGCGTCCAGCAGCTCCGCCAGGCGGTCGGTATCGATGGCCAGGCCCAGCCCGGCCAGGCCGTCGAGCAGCCCCAGGTAGTACTGGTAGAGCTTCTGCTCGATCCCCGGCAACGCCTCGATGAAGGTGCCGAAGCTGTTGACCAGCAGCACGCCGAGCAAGGAGAGAAAGCCGCCGATCACCACCAGGGTCAGCCAGACCGACAGGCGCAGGCTCAGGCCGAGGCGATTGAGCCACTGCACCGGGGCCGTACAGACCACGGCGATGAACAGCGACAGCAGCAGCGGTACCAGCAGGCTGGACCCCGCCCGCATGCCGGCCACGATCACCACCAGCGCGGCCAGCGCCAGGGTCAGGTTGAGGGGGATACTCTGCTGCTCGTTCTGGGGGGGTGGGGGCATGCCCGGTCTCACGATCGTCGATGGTCTTTTCATGATGACGGGGCACGATGCAATTGCAAGGCGCGGAACCATCCCCGCCCCGTGCGCTCGAACCCCGGTATCCCGCCGATGACAAGGAGAGCGTCATGCCCTTCCCCCGTTCTGCCCGTGCGCTGTGTCTTCCGGCCCTGGCCGCCCTGCTGTCTCTCGCGCCGCCGCTGGCGGCCAGCGCCCTGGCGGCGGAGCCGCCACGCCGCCTGGACATCCAGGCCGAGGCCGAGCTCGCGGTCGTGCCGGATCGCGCCACCCTCGAGGCGCGCCTCTGGGAGCACACGCCTGCCGTGGCCCAGGGGGCCGAGCGCGAGGCCGACGCCGAGGCCCTGCGCCAGGCGCGCCAGCGCCTGGAGGAGCGCGCCGCCGCGCTGATCCGGCGCCTGGAGGCCCAGGGCCTTGCCGGCGAGACGATCACCGCCGGCTCGCTGCAGATCCAGCCGCAACGGCTGCCGGACGTGCAGCACGGCGACGAGACGCAGGAGCCGCGAGTACGCACCCGCCTGCAGCGCCCCCTGAGCATCGAGGTCGAGGATCTCGCCCAGCTGCCGGGCCTGCTCGACGCCCTGACCGAGGCCGGCGTCAACGCCCTGGACGGCATACGCTACGATCTCTCCGACCGCGAGGCCGCCACCGACGAGGCGCTGGTCAAGGCGCTGGAGAAGGCGCGTCACAAGGCCAAGCTGATGGCCGGGACCCTGGGCATCGGGCTGGGCGAGGTGATCGCCGTGAGCGAGACTCGCGCCCCGGTGTTCCAGCCGCGGATGATGGCGATGAGCGATACGCGCACAGAGGGCGCCGCCGGCGCCGAGTATCGCCCGGGCACCATCACCATCGAGGCCGGGGTCAACGTCAGCTGGGCGATCGCCGACGCGCCCTGAGCGCCGAGCGCGGCCCCCTCTGTTCTCCCCACCACGAAAAACCCCACCCGGGCGTCGCCCGGGTGGGGTTGTCGGTCTTCCGCGCGGCGCGAGGGCGTCAGGCGTTGATCGTCTCGACGCCACCCATGTAGGGGCGCAGCACCTCGGGCACGCTGATCGAGCCGTCGGCGTTCTGGTGGTTCTCCATCACCGCGATCAGGCAGCGCCCCACCGCCAGGCCGGAGCCATTGAGGGTGTGCAGCAGCTGCGGCTTCTTCTGCTCGGGGTGGCGGAAGCGCGCCTGCATGCGCCGCGCCTGGAACGCCTCGCAGTTGGAGACCGAGGAGATCTCGCGGTAGGTCTGCTGGCTCGGCATCCAGACCTCGAGGTCGTAGGTCTTGGCGGCGCCGAAGCCCATGTCGCCGGTGCACAGGGTGACCACCCGGTAGGCCAGGCCCAGGGCCTGGAGGATCGCCTCGGCGTGGCCGCGCATCTCCTCCAGGGCCGCGTAGCTCTGCTCCGGCTCGACCATCTGCACCATCTCGACCTTGTCGAACTGGTGCTGGCGGATCATGCCGCGGGTGTCGCGGCCGTGGGAGCCCGCCTCGCTGCGAAAGCACGGCGTGTGGGCGGTGAGCCGCACCGGCAGCAGCCTGTGCTCGAGGATCTCGTCCCGGGCGAAGTTGGTCAGCGGCACCTCGGCGGTGGGGATCAGGTGGAAGCCGCGTTCGTCGTCCAGGCGGAAGAGGTCCTCGCCGAACTTGGGCAGCTGGCCGGTGCCGTGGAGCGAGGCCTCGTTGACCATGTAGGGGACGTAGCACTCCTCGTAGCCGTGCTCGAGGGTCTGCTTGTCGAGCATGAACTGGGTCAGCGCCCGGTGCAGCCGCGCGATCGGCCCGCGCATCACCGCGAAGCGCGAGCCGGTGAGCTTGGCGGCGAGCTCGAAGTCAAGATCGCCCTGGAGCGCCCCCAGGTCGACGTGGTCGCGCACCTCGAAGTCGAAGGCCGGCGGCGTGCCCCAGCGGTGCAGCTCGACGTTCTCCTCCTCGCTCTGCCCCTCCGGGACGCTCTCGTGGGGCAGGTTGGGGATGCCGCTGACCAGGGTGTCCCACTCCGCCTGCACCTCGGCGAGGCGCGCCTTGGCGGCATCGAGCCGCTCGCCCAGGTCGCTCACCTCGGCCAGCAGGGGCTGGATGTCCTCGCCCTGGGCCTTGGCCTTGCCGATGGACCTGGAGCGGGTGTTGCGCTCGTTCTGCAGGGACTCGGTCTCGGCCTGCAGCTCGCGGCGCCGGGACTCCAGCGCCTCGAGGCGCGCGGTGTCGAGGTCGTAGCCCCGGGTGGCCCGTCGTTGGGCGACCGCGTCGAGGTCGCTGCGCAGCAGTTTGGGATCGAGCAAGTCATCCAGTCCGTTGCAGTCGGTGAAGGAGGGTCGGGCGGTGTTCGAATCAGGCCGCCCATTGTAGGCAAAAGGCGGCAGGGGCGCCACGCGGCGCGGGGCCCCGGGATGCGCGCCACCGCCCTCTCGCGGTAGAGTAGCTCCACCCCTTCCCCCTGCCCTGGCCCGCCAGGGCGGCGCCACCACTAAACAGAACGCCATGATCGCACGCTTGGACACCGCTGACGCCAGCACCCTGCCGGGCCTCGACGCCCGCTACCTGCGCTTTCTCGAGGCGCTGAAAGCCGAGGGCTTCGAGGGCGAGATCACCCCGGACCTCGCCGCCCGCACGGTGCTCGCCACCGACAACTCCATCTACCAGCGCCTGCCCCAGGCCGTGCTGAGCCCGAGGCACGGCGCGGACCTCGAGCGCATCGCCCGCCTGGCCGGGCGCGAGGCCCATCGCGAGGTGGTGCTCACGCCGCGCGGCGGCGGCACCGGCACCAACGGCCAGTCGCTCACCGACGGCCTGGTGGTGGACGTCTCGCGGCACATGAACGCCATCCTCGACATCGACGTCGAGAACCGCCGGGTGCGCGTCCAGGCCGGGGTGGTCAAGGACCAGCTCAACGCC
>JAWWBV010000170.1:0-5948 GCA_033720795.1 Halomonas sp.
CGCCTCCAGGGCCGTGACCCGCTCGACCCCGGCCATGCCGAGCTCCTCGCGGCGGTGCTCCAGGGCGCTGGCCGTGTCCATCAGGTCGATGGTCAGGCGAGCCGGCTCGTCGAGACGATAGCCACGCACCTCGGGCACCGGCCCACTGAAATCGAGCTCCACCTCCAGCGCCCCGTCCGTCCCCTGGCGGAAGGCCAGGTCGGTGAGGGTGGAGGCTGCCGAGGCGGCCGTGGAGACCGCCAGCAGCGCCACGATAGCGAGACCACGAATCATCGGTTGCATTGTTCCCTTCCCCCTGCGGGCCTCTGCCGCCTCCTGCCCGGCGGCATGGCCTCCTGTTGACTAGTCGTCGAGCGCGAGCTGTGTGCTGCGCTCGATCCAACCGCCCCGTCCCGTGGGCACGATCTCCACCAGCTGCACCGAGGTATCGGTGATGCCGATGATGCGACCGAAATCGGACCCCATGTGGTTGCCGATACGCAGCCGATGCACCTTGCCGTCGGGCGCCTTGATCAGCGCCGAGGGCTGCCCGCCGACCTTGAGGGTACCCACCAGCTCGAGCCGGCCGAGATCGTAGGCCTCCAGCGGTTCACGGGGACGCGTCTCGTCCGGCGCCAGATCGCTGTCTTCTCCTCCACTCCCGGGCAGCACTTCGGGTTCCGGCAGACGCGGCTGGAAGGGGCTGCGCTCGTCGGCGAAGGTGTAATCCACCGAGGCGTAACTCGGCACGGGAGGCACCGGATCCAGATTCACCTTCCCCGGGTTGGCACGCATCGCCTCGAGCTCCTGCTCGAGACTCGCCAGGTTGGCGTCACGACAGGCGCCCAGCGCGAGCGGTAGCACCAGCCAGGCGACTCGGATCAACCAGCGACTCATGGCGCCTCCTCCTCGGCCGTCTCCTGGGGGGGCCTGTAGCTGTAGGTTCGGGCCAGCATCGACAGCTGCAGCCGGTTGCGACCGTCGAGGGGTGCCAGGTTGAAATCGTGCTGGGTGACGATGCGAGGGAGATCGGCCACGCTGGAAATGAAGGAGGCAACGCGGTGATAGTCGCCCTGCACGCGGATATCGAAGGGACGCTCGACGTAGAACTCCCGGGGCGCGGGGCTACGCAGGCGGATGAAGTCGATGGCGAGCTGGTTGTCGATCGCCGCCTCGCTGATGTCATCGATCAGCGAGGGAATCTCGGCCCCCCCGGGAAGCATCGCCACCAGCGCCGACAGGCGTTCATCGAGCTCCTCGACCTGCTCACGCAGCGCCGGCAGGTTGGCGGCCTGGGCCGACTTGCTGCGGTAATCGCGCAGCAGGCGCTGCTCCTCTCGCTGCGCCTGCTCGAGCTCCTCGACCTTGGGCGCGGCGAGGTACCAGTACATGCCGGCGACCGTCAGAGCCAGGACCAGCACGCAGCAGATCAGCTGCAGCAGGAAGGGCCAGCTGCCGGACTCCTTGACGTCCAGCTCCCCCCAATCCATGTCGCGGAGACGACGCACTTCGGTGGATAGGTTCATGGCGCCTCCGTGCCGGCCAAGCCCTCGCCACCGTCGGTGTCGGGCATGTGCTGGTTGACGCTGAGGTTGAAGCGGCGCATGTCGTCCTCGGCGGTTTCCACCTCGGAGAGCACCGGCACATCGAAGACCGGCGAGGCCTCCAGCTGGCGAAGCTGGTCGGAGACGCGGCGATTGTCCTCGGCCAGGCCGGTCAGTCTCAGCTGATCACCCTGGCGGCTGAGCGAGGAGTAGTAGACCCCCTCCTCCAGGCTGTCCACCAGGGCATTGAAGACATGCACCGTCTGCGGCCGCCCGACCTGAAGCGACTCGAAGACCTCGATCTGGCGCTTCAGCGAGGCGATCTGCTCCTCGTACTGGCTCACCGCGCGGATGTCGCGATCCAGCTCGGCGGTCCGGGCCTTGATCAACTGTTCGCGCTGTTGCTGATCGTCCAGGCGCTGTTCATAGTGCCAGGTCACGCCATAGCCACCACCCAGGCCGACCAGCGCGCTCAACACGATGGCCGTGGCAAACCGCTTGCTGCGACGGGCGCGCACTTCCTCCCGCCAGGGGAGCAGGTTGATCTCGATGGTCGTCATTTGCCTACCCTCATCGCCAGGCCGCAGGCCGTGAGCATGGCCGGGGCATCGCCGGCCAGGGTCGGGACATCGATGCGGGAATTCACCTTCATGCGACGGAAGGGGTTGGCGATCACCACCTCCATGCCACTCTCCTCGGCCAGCCGCTCGGCCAGGCCCGGCAGCACGCTGGTGCCACCCGCCAGGATCATGCGGCGAACCTCCTGCTTACGGCCCGCGGTGTAGTAGAGCTGCAGCGAGCGCCCCACCTGCTGCACGAGGGTGTCGAGGAAGGGATCCAGCACGCTGCGCTGGTAGTCGTCGGGCAGGCCGCCGCGCTTCTTGGCCAGGCCCGCCTCCTCGAGCGTCAGCCCGTAGCGGTTGAGGATCTCGTCGGTCAGCTGACGGCCGCCGAACACGGTGTCGCGGCTGTAGGTGACCCGGCCATTGCGCAACACGTGGAAGGCGTTCATGGTGGCGCCGATATCGACCAGCGCCACGCACTCCTGCTCGCCGCCCTCCGACGGCAGCTGGTGGCGCAGCTCCTGGAAGGCGCGCTCCATGGCGAAGGTCTCGACATCGACGGCCGCCGGGGTGAGTCCCGCCTGGAGCAAGGCCTCGGTCAGCTGGTTGACGTCCTGCTGGCGGCAGGCCACCAGCAGGACGTCCTGCTGATCGCCATAGCGCGAATTGAGGCCGAGGCGCTGAAAATCGAAGGCAACCTCGTTGAACGGAAACGGGATATGGCGGTCGGACTCGAGCTGGATGCGGGTCTCGATCTCGCCGTCGTCGAGCGAGGCGGGAAATGACAGCGTCTTGGTGATGGCGGCGCCGGCCGGAACGGCCACGGCGGCATTGCGGGAGCCGGGGCGAGCATGATCCACGGCGCGCTTGAGGGCATCCGCCACGGCCGGCATGTCGCGAATCCGCCGCTCGACCACGGCGCCTTCCCGTAGCGGCCTTACGGCATAACTTTCCACCTGGTAGTGCCCGCCCGAGCGCTTGAGTTCGATGACCTTGACGGTAGCCGAGGTGATATCGACACCGATCAGTCCCTTACCGGGTGCTCTCAGTCGCATCGTATGTCATGCCCCTGCCTGATCCCTGCGGCGTGCCGCGCATTATGATTATCCACTCCAGACCGGGTTATTACGCATGATGTTTATCATACCGAGGTCCGTAAACGCAGATTACATGATATTGCCGAATCTCACACGATCGGCGGTGTCGCCATGCGTCAACGCTGGTGACCACTCCCTCGGCTTCCTATAATGGCGGCCTCGAGGGGAAGGCCACTGCATCGCCGCCACTCCGCCCCCGTTCCCAGCATGGATACCGCGTTTTCATGAAGTTTCTCAGAACCCTGGTCGTTTCCGTCCTCTGGCTGCTGGTCTCGCTGTCCGCCGCCGGCGTCCTGGGCGTGGTAGGTGCCGCGCTCTACTTCGCCCCCGGCCTGCCCGACGTGCGCCAGCTCCAGGACTTCGAGCTGCAGACGCCGCTGCGCATCTTCACCCGCGACGGCAAGCTGATCGGCGAGTTCGGCGAGGAGCGCCGCACCCCGGTGGACTATGCCGAGATCCCGGAGGAGCTGATCGACGCCCTGCTGGCCGCCGAGGACGCGACCTACTTCGACCATGCCGGCGTCGATCCCAAGGGCCTGCTGCGGGCCGCGGTGGAGCTGGCGGCGAGCGGCGGCGACATCCAGTCCGGGGGCTCGACGATCACCATGCAGGTGGCGCGCAACTATCTGCTGACGCTGGATCAGACCTTCACCCGCAAGATCCGCGAGATCCTGCTGGCGCTGCAGATGGAGCAGATCCTCTCCAAGCAGGAGATCCTCGAGCTCTACGTCAACAAGATCTACCTCGGCAACCGCGCCTACGGCATCGCCGCGGCCTCCGAGGTCTACTACGACCGGCCGCTCAGCGAGCTGACCCTGGCCGAGAAGGCGATGATCGCCGGCCTGCCCAAGGCCCCCTCGGCCTTCAACCCGCTGGCCAACGCCGAGCGCGCGCTGATTCGCCGCAACTGGATCCTGTTTCGCATGCGCGAGCTCGGCTACATCGACGAGGCGGCCTACGAGGAGGCCGTGCAGGCGCCGGTCACCGCCCGCCGCCACCTCGCCCAGGTCGAGGTGGAGGCCGACTACGTGGCCGAGATGGCGCGCCAGTTCGCCATCGACCGCTACGGCGACCGGGCCTACACCGGCGGCTATCGCATCCACACCACCCTGGACAGCGAGCTGCAGCCGCTGGCCGGGCGCGCCCTGGCCGGCGGGCTGATCGAGTACGACACCCGTCACGGCTGGCGCGGCCCGGAGCAGACCGACATCCCGCGCAGCCTGGCCGAGGCCCAGGAGCGCACCGACCGCGAGGGGCTCGAGGAGGAGCTCGCCGAGTCGCCGGAGATCATGCAGACCGCACGGCGCGCCGCCGAGCGCAGCCAGACCGAGATCGAGGGCATCGAGGGCGACGTCAGCAACTGGCTGCAGGTGCTCGAGCGCACGCCCGTCCTGGGGCCGCTCGAGCCCGCCATCGTGGTCGAGAGCGAGGGCCGCGAGATGCGCGTCCTGGCGCGCGGCGGCAAGCTCATCACCCTGCCCTGGAGCGGCCTGGAGTGGGCGGATCCCTACCTGAGCCCCTACAGCCGCGGCACGCCGCCGAACTCGGCCGACGACATCGCGAGCCGCGGCTCGCTGGTGCGCATCCTCGAGAACGAGGACGGCAGCTGGCGTCTCTCCCAGCGTCCCGAGGCCGAGGGCTCGCTGGTGGTGATGGATCCCGACACCGGGGCCATCCTGGCCCTGCAGGGCGGCTTCGACTTCGACGCCAGCAAGTTCAACCGCGCCACCCAGGCACGCCGCCAGGCCGGCTCGATCTTCAAGCCCTTCGTCTACCTGGCGGCCATCAACAGCGGCGAGATGAATCCGGCGAGCGTGGTCAACGACGCCCCCGTGGTACTGCAGGACGGCAGCAACGAGCTGTGGCGCCCCTCCAACTCCAGCGGCGATTTCCTCGGCCCGACAAGGCTCAGGATCGCCCTGGCACGCTCGCGCAACCTCGTGACCATTCGCGTACTGCAGTCGCTGGGCCTGGAGCGCACCATCGAGTTCCTCGAAGGCTTCGGCCTCGACCCCGACCAGCTGCCGCGCGGCCTCTCCCTGGCGCTTGGCAGCGCCAGCCTGACACCGCTGGAGATGACCAACGCCTACGCGGTGCTGGCCAACGGCGGCTTCCAGGTCTCCCCCTGGTTCATCGATCGGGTGACCCGTGGCGACGACGACACGTCCTCCATCGTCGACGAGGCCTCCCCGCGGATCGCCTGCCGTGACTGCAGCGACGACCAGATCATGGTCGAGCGCAACGGCGAGACCTACGAGGTGGCCACCCGCGTGGCCGACCCGGCCGCCGTCTACATCCTGCATGACATGCTGCGCGACGTGGTCGAGCGCGGCACCGCGCGCCGGGCCCTGGCCCTCGAGCGCGGCGACATCGTCGGCAAGACCGGCACCACCAACGACCAGCGGGACGCCTGGTTCGCCGGCTTCAACAGCGATCTCGTGGCCACCACCTGGGTGGGCAAGGACAACAACGAGAGCACCGCCGAGTACGGCTCCCAGGTCGCCCTGCCGATCTGGATGGACTTCATGGGCCAGGCCCTCGAGGGCACGCCCGAACGCTGGCCCGAGCGCCCCCCTGGCGTGGTCACCGAACGCATCGACCCCGACACCGGCCGCCTCTTGCGCGACGATCAGGGCGGCGGCATCGAGGAGCTGTTCATGGCCGACCACCTGCCCGGCTTCCAGCCGCGCCGGGTCGAGCAGGAGGTCGAGCGCGAGAGCGGCTCCCAGGGCACCGGCGCCTACGAGGCCATCTTCTAGGCCGAC
>JAWWBV010000171.1:0-5935 GCA_033720795.1 Halomonas sp.
GCGGCGGTCATGCGAGCCATGACGAATCCTCCAGTGGCGGGTTTTATTCTTTGGAAAATATTTCTGTATACAGAGACTAGGCGCCGCTCCCGGGTCCGTCAAGATTTTCTGGAAAACATTTCCAACTTATTTTTATGCCAATAAAAACCCCTTTGTATCAAAAAGATATATAAATGGAAAAAATTCCCAAAACTTCGCCTGCTATCGATGACGCGACCGAGCTGTGGCCTGCCATGGGCGACAAAGTATCGAAAGACTGTATGCAATCCTTGCGAGCAGTGTACGACAGGACGAGACGTCGGGTAGCGTGGCGCCACGCAGGCCCGTCGCGAAAGCGAGGCGCAGGGAGGAGGCGTGAAGCGGTGAGAGGGGGATAAAGCGTTGATGAAGACGGCACAATGCACCGCGGCGCCGGAAGGCGCCGCGGTGTTGGTCGTCGAGCAGGTGGAGAGGATCGAGTCGCAGGCCGGCTAGTCCAGGTCCAGGATCGCCTCGCCGATGCCGGCGAAGGCGAGCCGGGCCCGCTGGCCGGCGTGCATCTCCACCACGCCGTTGAAGGTGCCGGTGGTGATCACCTCGCCGGCCGCGATGCCCTGCCCCGTGGCCGCCATGCGATCGTTGATCATCTCCACCAGCAGCCGCGCCGGATCGCCCCCCGGATGACCGCCCCGGCCCTCGAGCACCGGCTCGCCGTCGAGCTCGAGGCGGTAGGCGGCATCGCGCATCTGGCGAAGGTCCCCCGCCGGCGCGGCCTCGCCCAGCACGAAGGCGCCGTGGCTGAGCCCGTCGGCCAGCTGCCAGAGCGCCGGCACCGCCGGCCACTCGACGAAGCGGCTGTCGACCAGCTCGATCGACGCGTGCAGGCTCTCGACCCGCGCGGCGATCTCGTCGAGTCGATAGGGCGCCTCCCGGAAGGGCACGGCCTCGCCCATCACCACCGCGAGCTCCGGCTCGAGGAAGACGCGATGGAAGGCGTCGCGGGTGAAGCGCCCCGGCGACGCCTGGCTCCACTCGGCGAGCAGCCGCGAGTAGCGCGGCGTCTCGCCCGCCACGATGCCGCCGAGCTTCCAGCCCCGGGGCGTACCCAGCGCGGCGGAGACCCGCGCCTGGACGGCATGGGCCTCGCGCTCGTCGGCGAGGACCAGATCCGTCGGCACCGGGATCATCGCCGCGGGGGGATAGGCCGCCAGCAGGCGCCGGGCGGCGCGGTCGATCCGGTCGTCGGTTCGCTCTTGCTGGGCCATGCTCAGAACCCCTTCGCCTGGCCGCGCGGCCGGGCGGGCGTGGGCTTGTCGCAGGTCAGGAAGCGGCCGTGGCCGGCCGGCGCGGTGAAGGCGCCGTCCCGGGACACCGCCCGGCCGCGGCACAGCGTCAGCACCGGCTTGCCGGTGAGCTCCACGCCCTCGTAGGGGGTGTAGTCGACGGCGTGGTGCAGGTCGGCGTTGCGGATGGTGGAGCGCGCGGCGGGATCCCACAGCGTCAGGTCGGCGTCGCTGCCGATGGCGATGGTGCCCTTCTGCGGATAGAGGCCGTAGATCTTGGCCGGGTTGGTGGCGGTCAGGGCCACGAAGCGCGTCGGGTCGATGCGCTCCTTGACCACCCCCTCGGAGAAGAGGATCGAGAGGCGCGTCTCGAGCCCCGGGATGCCGTTGGGGATGTGCTCGAAGCTGGCCGACTCGCCGTGCAGCTTCTTGCCCTGGGGGTCGTCGAAGCGGAAGGGGGCGTGGTCCGAGGAGAAGACCTGGAAGACGCCGCTCTCCAGTGCCTGCCACACCGCCTCCTGGGCCGCCGCGTCGCGGGGGGGCGGGCTGCAGACGCACTTGGCGCCCTCGAAGCCCTCCTGGTCGAGGTCGGCGGCGGTCAGCATCAGGTACTGGGGGCAGGTCTCGCCGTAGACGCGCAGCCCGCGCCCCTGGGCCCAGCGGATCTGCTCGATCGCCTCGGGGCCGGAGACGTGCACGATCAACAGCGGCACGTCGATCAGCTCGGCCAGCGAGATGGCGCGATGGGTGGCCTCGCGCTCGGCGATCGCCGAGTGCGCCACGCCGTGGTAGTAGGGCGAGGTCTGGCCCTGGGCCTCGAGCAGCTCGGTGAGGTAGGCGATGCAGTCGGCGTTCTCGGCGTGGACCATCACCATGCCGCCCTCGCGTCGGGCCATGGCCAGCACGTTGAGCACCTCGCGATCGTTGAGCTTCAGGTCGTCATAGGTCAGGTAGATCTTGAAGGAGCTGTAGCCCTCGTTGATCAGCGCCGGCAGCTCCTCCTTGAGCACCGTCTCGGTGGGGTCGGTGACGATCATGTGGAAGGCGTAGTCGATGAAGGCCTTGCCGTCGCTGCGCCGGTGATAGTCCTCCACGGCGGCGCGCAGGCTCTGGCCCTTCTGCTGGGCGGCGAAGGGGATCACCGTGGTGGTGCCGCCGCAGGCCGCCGAGCGGGTGCCGGTGTAGAAGTCGTCGGCCATCACCGCGCCGTCGCCGAGGGGCTGGTCGAGGTGGCAGTGGGCGTCGATGCCGCCGGGCATCACCCAGAGCCCCCCGGCGTCGATGACCTCGTCGGCCTCGCCCAGCCCCTGGCCCAGGGCGACGATGCGCCCGTCCTTGATGCCGATATCGGCCGTGTAGCGGTCGGCCGCGGTGATCAGCTGGCCGTTCTTGATGATGGTGTCGAAGCGTGACATGTCGCGTGCCTCGTCTGAAGTGTCGGAAGGGCCGGCGAGTCGCCGGCCGTGAAAGCGTGGGGCCCTAGCCCATGGCCTCGGGGAGCCACAGCACCAGGCCCGGCCAGAGGATGATCAGCGCCACGAAGGCGAGCATGATGGCGAGGAACGGCAGGCTGCCGAGCTTCACGTCGGCGATCGAGCCGCGGCCGCGCACGCCCTGCACCACGTAGAGGTTCATGCCGATGGGCGGGGTGATCAGCGAGATCTCCATCATGATCACCAGGAAGATGCCGAACCACACCGGGTCGAAGCCGAACTGCACCACCATCGGCACCACGATGGGCACGGTGGCGATCATCATCGACAGCGTCTCGAGGAAGCAGCCCAGCACCAGGTAGAAGATCACCAGGGCGAGGATCAGCCCCAGCGGCGAGAGCCCCAGGTCGGCGACCCACTGGGTCAGGGTGTGGGGGATGCCGAGGATGCCGACGATGTAGTTGAGGAAGAAGGCCGCCACGATGATCAGCATGATCATCGCCGTGGTCCGCGCCATCGACAGGAAGCACTCGTGGAGCATGGTGAGCGTCAGCTTGCGATTGATCGCGGCCAGCAGCAGCGCCGCCACCACGCCCAGCGCCGCGGCCTCGGTGGGCGTGGCCCAGCCGCTGTAGATGCTGCCGATGACGATGGCGAAGACGAAGGCCGGCGGCAGCAGGTCCACCAGCGAGGCGAGCCGCTCGCGAAGCGGCACCCGCGGCTCGCGCTCGCCGGCCACTTCGGGGCGCAGCAGGCTGAAGGCCATGATCGCCAGCATGAAGGCCCCGGCCAGCGCCAGCCCCGGCAGGATGCCGGCGATGAACAGCTTGCCGATGGAGGTGTTGGTGATCGCGCCGTAGATGATCATGTTGATGCTGGGCGGGATCAGGATGCCCAGCGTCGCCCCGGCGGCCAGGGTGCCCAGCGCCAGGCGCTCGCTGTAGCCACGCTCGGCGAAGGCCGGCAGCGCCACGGTGCCGATGGTGGCGGCGGTGGCCACCGACGAGCCGGACATGGCGGCGAACACCGAGGAGGCGCCGATGTTGGTGTGCAGCAGGCCGCCAGGCATGCGGTTGAGCCACACCGAGAGCGCGCTGTACATCCGCTCGGTAATCCCACTACGAAGGAGCAATTCCCCCAACAGGATAAACAGCGGGATGGCGGTGAGGATGAAGTCGTTGAGCGTGCCCCACAGGGTGTCGCCGAAGGAGTAGAGCAGCGGCGTGCCCAGGTACATCAGGGTGCCCAGGGCGGCGACCGAGAAGATCGCCACCGCCACGTGGATGCCGGCCGCCATCATGCCCAGCATGATGCCGAAACCGATCAGGACCTCGAGTGCGCCGATCATGTCGCGTCACCTCCCTGGGTGGCGGTGGTGGCGGCGGGAGCGCTCGGGGAGACGCTGCCGCCGTAGTCCTGCTGGGCCTCGTCCAGCTCGTCCTGGGCGCTGCGCGGGCCGTAGTCCCGGTTGAGCGAGCGCACCCGGCCGGTGACCAGCTGGGCCAGGGCGTGCAGCGCCAGCAGGCTGGTGAGCAGGGCGAAGACGCCGAGGCCGATCACCCACAGGCTCTGGGGGATCCACAGCGGGGTCTGCAGCGGGGTGCTGGCCAGGCTGCCGAACTCCAGGGTCTCGTGGAGCGTCTCGACCGCCCGCCACAGCATGAACAGCGAGAAGGCGGCGAGCATCAGCATCGCCGCGGCGTTGAGCGGCGCCTGCAGCAGCGCCGGCAGCCGCGCCATCAGCACGTCGACCCGGGTATGGGCGCGGTGCAGCAGGGCGTAGGCGAAGCTGAACGAGACGCCGATCGCCAGCACGTAGCCGCCGATCTCGTCGACGCCCTGCAGGGAGAAGTTGAACAGCTTGCGCGCGATCACCTCGAAGGTGATCAGCAGCGACAGGCCCAGCGCGGCGTAGCCGGCGGCCACGGCGGCGCCGTGGGCCAGGCTGCGGGCGAGCCAGTAGGGATTCCGGGGTAGCATCGGGCACCTCCAGGGGCGCCCCGGCCGTGGCCGGGGCGCGGATTGACGACGCTTACTGGATGCTCAGGCCGGAGGCCTCGCCCACGGTGCGATTCCAGACCGCGGCGCAGTCGTCGTACTGCTGGCTGCAGGTCTCGGCCCACACCGGCAGCACCGCCTCGCTGGTGATCTGCTCGACGAGTTCGCGAGAGCTCGGGTCGATCTCCACCAGGTCCATGTCGTAGGCCTCGTGACTGGAGCAGCTCGCCTGGCCGGTGTTGCAGGCGATGGCATCGTCGTTGACGTCGGAGGCGAGCCCCCACATCTGCGCTTCCAGGCGGGCGAAGGCCTCGGTCAGCGCCTGCTGCTGGTCGGCGTCGAAGCCGTTCCAGGTATCGAGGTTCATGAAGTGACCCTGCACCGAGTAGGCCAGCGGCAGCGGCACGAAGGTGTCGGTGACCTCCGGCCACTTGCCGTTGTTGCCGGCGGAGGGGGCGGTCACGCCGCAGTCGGCCACGCCGCGCTGCAGGGCCAGGTAGACCTCGCTGAACTGCAGGGTCACCGGGGTGGCGCCGAGGCCTTCCACCAGGCGCGACATGGAGGGGGTGAAGACGCGCACCTTCTTGCCGGCCAGGTCCTGGACGCCATCGATGTCGCCGTTGCAGAACATCATCTGCGGGCCGAAGGGCCACAGCGTCATCAGCTTGGCGTTGAAGCGCTCCTGGAGGCGCGCATCGAACGCCTCGCGCACCGCGTCCACCGCCTCGCGCTGGGCATCCAGGCTCGGCGACACGCCGGCCAGGTCGATGCCCTCGAAGAAGGGCTCGTCCCGGGAGGCCATGCCGATCTGCACCGACATCACGTCGAAGGCGCCGGAGCGGATCAGGCGCAGGGCGTCGGCCGCCTCGACGCCGATGGCGTCCATGGGGTTGTAGACGACCGCCAGGTCGTCCCGGGCATCGAGCTCGTTGAAGAAGGGCCGCTCGACCTCCTCGACGTGCAGCTTGTTGCCGGAGAAGTTGCCGACGGTGCGCAGCATGGTCTCGGCCTGGGCCAGGCCGCCGAGCAGCAGGCCGGTGGCAAGCGTACCGCCGAGTGCGATCTGTTTGGGGGTCATGGTTGGCATCGGGTCACCTCGTGATTGGGATTGTTGATGGTGGTCTTGCCGTGGAGGTCGGGGAGCGCCGCCGAACTCACGCCGCCAGGCGCGGGTCCTGGAACAGCCCTCCCCAGCCGGTGATGCGGGCGGGATCGATCCCGGCCAGGGCCAGGGTCTTCCAC
>JAWWBV010000172.1:0-5897 GCA_033720795.1 Halomonas sp.
AGGGCGAGGTGTGTACCTGCCCCTCCCGCGCCCTGATCCAGGAGAGCATGTACGACGCCTTCATGGCCAAGGTCATGGAGAAGGTGGGCAGTATCACCCGCGGCAATCCGCTGGACACCGACGTTCAGGTCGGCGCCCAGGCCTCCCGGGAGCAGTTCGACAAGATCATGTCCTACATGGAGATCGCCCGGGAGGAGGGCGCCGAGTTCCTGACCGGCGGCGAGCGGGAGTCGCTGGATCCGACCATCAACAACGGCTACTACATCCAGCCGACCCTGCTCAAGGGCCACAACCGCATGCGCGTCTTCCAGGAGGAGATCTTCGGCCCGGTGGTGGCGGTGACCACCTTCAAGGACGAGGCCGAGGCCCTGGCCATCGCCAACGACACCGAGTTCGGCCTCGGCGCGGGCGTCTGGAGCCGCGACATGAACGTCGCCTTCCGCATGGGCCGCGGTATCCAGGCCGGCCGCGTCTGGACCAACTGCTACCACCAGTATCCGGCTCACGCCGCCTTCGGCGGCTACAAGAAGTCCGGCGTCGGCCGCGAGACCCACAAGGTGGCCCTCGAGCACTACCAGCAGACCAAGAACCTGCTGGTCAGCTACGACATCAACCCGCTGGGCTTCTTCTGACGCCATCGGCCCCGGTCGTCGGGTCCGGGGCCACTCCTGCACGGCAACGAAATGGCCGGCCCTCTGTCAGGGTCGCATCACCATCTTCGCCTCGGTGAGTCGCTTGACCACGCTCTTGAAGCTGTTCTTGAGGATCAGCGTCTCGCCGTTGATCAGGGTGATCACGGCCATCGGCTCGTGGCGCGGTTCATTCTCCGCTTCGACCTCGGGCCGAATCTGCACGATCTGGTCGAGATGCAGCAACATGACGTAGCGCTGCTCTGTGGTGGGAAAGTCGGTGATGACCTCTATGAATCGATGACTCATGGCCTTCTCGCTTCGTGAGCGGGGGATACTCACCAGTGTAGTAGGGGCGGTGGCGCCGATCAGCCATCGTCGTGGAAGGCGGTCAGGGCCCGGTCATGACGGTGGTCGTGCCGACACTCATACGGCAGCTGCCTTCCCTGGCCCTGGCCCTGGCCCTGGGCCGCCACGGGTGCGACACGAGTCGCGCCTTTTTTGGCTCGCCGCTACCCGTCCCGCCTGCGTTGCGTCATCATCAGTCGCCCCGCCTCCGACCGGACGATACGGCGATGACCGAGCACGAAGACCCCGATCTGCACCAGGTGCGCCTTGAGTGGGCGGCGTCGCTGATCCGCCGCAGCGGGGCGCGGCGGGTCCTCGATCTCGGCTGCGGCTCCGGGGGGCTGCTGCAGTACCTGCTGCGCGACGAACAGTTCGAGCGGGTGGTCGGCCTGGAGCTCTGTGGCGAGCTGCTTGCCCAGGCCAAGCTGAGGCTTGCGACCCTGCCGGCCGCCCGCGCGGGGCGCCTCGAGCTGATCTGTGGCTCCTACGCCGATGCGCACCCGGCGCTGTCGGGCTTCGAGGCCGCGGCCATGGTGGAGACCATCGAGCACGTGCCCCCCGAGGCGCTCTCCCGGGTCGAGCGGGCGGTCTTCGCCGGGCTGCGGCCCGGGCTTCTGGTGATGACCACCCCCAACGGCGACTACAACCCGCTCTATGGCCTCGCCCGCGGCGAATTTCGCGATCCCGATCACAAGTTCGAATGGGGCCGTGTGCGCTTTCGCGACTGGGGGCAGGGGGTCGCCCGTCGCCATGGCTATGGCGTGCGTTTCTCGGGCATCGGCGAGCTCGACCCCGACCTCGGCCAGCCGACCCAGGTGGCGCTGTTCACGCGGACGCCGTTCGAGGCCGGCTGAGCCCGGGCGTCAGTCGTCCGAGAAGGTGGCGGGGGGCAGCGGGTCGCGGTTCACCGACAGCGAGAAGAGGTCGGGCCGGGCATAGTGGCCGCAGACGTCCAGCGAGCGGCGCGCCCGTCGGGCGCTCTCGATCTCGATCTCGGCATGCAGGATGCCCTTCTCGCGGTTGAGCGGGCCCGCCACCACCTCGCCCGAGGGCGCGATGACCACCGCATTGCCCACGTTGATCCACTCCTCCGGGGTAAAGAGCCGGTCGCGTTCGGGGAAGGACGCCGGGATGTCGCTGCCCTGAATGGCGGTGGCCGTGCCGATCACCCAGCAGCCGCCCTCCCGGGCGATGTGGCGCAGGCTGGCGAGGCCGGCATCGCTGGAATCCCAGGTCGGGTTGATGAAGATCTCCAGGTTCTGGGCATAGAGGGCGTAGCGCGCCAGCGGCATATAGCTCTCCCAGCAGATCAGACAGCCGATGCGCCCGGCGGGCGTCTCGACGACCCTGAGCCCACTGGCATCGCCCATGCCCCAGACCATGCGCTCGGGGTTGGTCGGCATCAGCTTGCGGTGGCGGTTCAGCAGGCGACCATCCGGGCCGATCACCACCACGCAGTTGTAGAGGGTGGTGCCGCTGTAGCGGCGGTCGATCTCGTGGAGGCCCGTCACCAGGGTCACGCCGTGCCGCGCGGCGGCATCCTGCAGGGGAGCGAGGTCGTCGCCATCGAGATCGACGGCATTCTCTCGCAGCCGGGCATGCAGCTCGCTCGAGAGCGCCATGTCGTTACCCGGCGCGAGTCGCCAGACCCAGGTCGGATAGCCCGGAAGATAGGCCTCGGGGAAGACCAGCAGCGTCGCCCCGGCGCCGACCGCCGCATCGATGGAGGCCAGCATCTGGTGCAGCGTCTCGTCGCGCTGCAGCAGGACCGGGGGCGACTGGATCACCGCGACGTTCGTGGCCATGGCAGTTTCCTCGTGCGCGCGTCAGGCGCCGAGGGGCGTCGCTCACGAGCACTAGCCTGAGTTCACTATAGCGGCGAGGGAAAAAGCGTGCCCGGGACGACGAGAGCCGAGGCTGGGTGACCGGCGGGCATCAGGGGCAGGTGTCGCCCACGATCAGCTTGGTGCCGAGCAGGCGGTCCTCGCGGGGGATGAGGCCGAGGATCATGCGCGCAGCAATGCGGCCCTTCTCGACGCTGTCCTGACGTACCGTGGTCAGCCGTGGCGCCCGATACTGGCCCTCGGCGATGCCGTCGAAGCCGGTGATGCGCAGATCCTCGGGCACGCGCAGGCCGCGTTGCTCGGCGAGCATCAGGGCGGTCAGGGCAATACGGTCGGACATGCACAGCAGCAGGTCGGGCCGCTCGTCGGCGGGGGCATCGAGGATGGCCTCGATCACCGGGGCGCAGACCTCGAAGGTGTTCACCTCGATGTTCCACATCGGCACCGCCGACGGGTCGATACCCTGCTCGGAGAAGGCGCGGTGGAAACCGGCCAGCCGCGAGCGGGTGATGGTGCGCTCGGCCGAGAGCAGCGAATGGTCGTCCGTGATGCGGCCGTTGCAGGGCTGCTCGGTCAACCGCAGGTTGATGACCGCCGGGCGTCGCGACGGGGTCGTCAGGGCATGCCGGGCGATGGCATAACAGGCTGGTTCGTCGTCGATGTGCACCGTGGGCTGGCCCTCGAGATCGAAGTCGACGGCCACCAGGGGCTGCCGGCCGGTTCCCTGCAGTTCGTCGAGCAGTACCAGGCTCGGCATCAGACCGTAGACGATGAAACCGTCGGCGATGCTCGAGGAGCCCGGTACCCGGGAGGCATCCTGGCGGCCGGACAGCAGCAGCAGGGTATGGCCATGGGCGTCGAGGACCTCGGCGATGCCGGACAGCAGCTCGCTGGCCACGGCATCGTTGAGGCTGTAGGTCAGGGTCTCGGCGAGCACCACGGCGATGATCCGCGAGCGCCCGGTGCGCAGGCTGCGCGCCTTGGCATCGGGGCCGCGATAACCGAGCCGCTTGGCCTCGCCAAGGATGCGTTCACGCAGCTTGGGCGAGAGCTGGTCGGGACGGTTGAAGGCGTTGGAAACACTGGCGGTGGAGACGCCAAGCTCGCTGGCCAGGTCCTTGAGGGTCATGCGACGGGGGTGAGGCACTTGGCGGCTGACTCCATGTCGGTCAGGGTGGACTGTAACGATTTAGTTAGCAGCCTAGCATGGCTCGGCAGGGGCAGGGTAGCCACCCGAGGCGAGCCCCGGGCGGCTGGTCCATACCGCCGAGTCACCACGCTGTCAGACAATGCTCAACCAGGCCGCCTGGCCGGGTTCCATGATCAGCTGTCGGCCTTCCAGCTGCGGCGTCGCCATGCTCGGCAGGGCCAGACTGGACCAACCCTCGGCGCCGGGGATCAAGGCATCGAGGCCGATCTTCACCCGTTCACTCGTCGCCTGGCCGAGATGTGCCAGGCACAGCAGGCGCCGTTCACCGTCATGACGCAGCACGCCGAAGACGCCCTCGGGCAGCGCCTCGGGGGCGATCAATTGCTGGTCGCCCTGGCGCAGCACCTCGCTCGCGCCGCGCAGCGCGAGCAGCTCGCGCACCCGGGCCAGCAGGCTGTCGGGGTCGGCCTCCTGGTGTGTCACCGCCAGCGGCAGATGCCGCGCGTCGACCGGCAGCCAGGGCGTGACGTCCGCGGGACAGAAGCCGCCGTTGGCGGTCTCGTCCCAGACCATCGGCGTGCGGCAGCCGTCGCGGCCCTTGACCTCGGGCCACAGGTTGATGCCGAAGGGATCCTGCAGGTCTTCATAGGCCAGCTCGGCCTCGGGCAGGCCGAGCTCCTCGCCCTGGTAGAGGCAGAGGCTGCCGCGAAGCGAGCAGAGCACGGTCAGCGCCAGCAGGGCGCGCTCCTCGCCCCAGCTGGTGGCGCTGCGCTCGACGTCGTGGTTGGACAGCGCCCAGCACGGCCAGGTGTCGTCGCCCAGCTCGCCGAAGCGCGCCAGCACGCCATGGAGCTCGGTGGCGTCGCCGGTCGAGTCCAGCAGGTCGAAGGTGTAGGCCATGTGCAGGCGCTTGTCGCCCTGGGTGTAGGCGGCCATGGTCGGCAGCTGGTCGTTGCCGGCGATCTCGCCCACGGTGGTCGACCCCGGGTACTCGTCGAGCAGGGCACGGATGCGCTCGAGGTAGGCCAGGTTCTCGGGCTGCTCGATGTTGTGGCGCTGGAACTGGTAGCTCTGGGGATTGCCCGGATGGACCCGCTCGCGGGGCATCGGCGGGTTGTCGGTGAGGGCCGGGTCGTGGAAGTAGTAGTTGACCACGTCGAAGCGGAAGCCATCGACGCCGAGCTCCAGCCAGAAGCGCAGGTTGTCGAGATGGGCCTGCTGGACCTCGGGGTGGTGGAAGTTGAGGTCCGGCTGGCTGGGCAGGAAGTTGTGCAGGTAGTACTGGCGGCGCCGGGCATCGAAGGTCCAGGCGCGACCGCTGAAGGCCGCCATCCAGTTGTTGGGCGGCGTGCCGTCGGGCCTGGGGTCGGCCCAGACGTACCAGTCGGCCCTGGGGTTGGTGCGGTCCTGGCGGCTCTCCTGGAACCAGGCATGCCGGTCGGAGCTGTGCGACAGCACCTGGTCGATGATCACCCGCAGGCCCAGTTCGTGGGCGCGGTCGACCAGCGCGCGGAAGTCGTCGAGGATGCCGAACATGGGGTCGACATCGCGGTAGTCGGCGACGTCATAGCCGAAGTCGTCCATCGGCGAGGTGAAGAAGGGCGACAGCCAGATGGCGTCGACATTGAGGCTTGCCACGTGCTCGAGTTTTCCAGTAATACCGGCGAGATCGCCGATCCCGTCGCCGTTGGCGTCCATGAAGCTGCGCGGGTAGATCTGGTAGATCGTCGCCCCCCGCCACCAGTCGTGCCGGGTGTCCTGGCGCAATTGAGAAAGCGTCATCCTGGGGTTCCTGTCGGTGGGTGCAAGGGATGGCCCGGCCGCAAGCTTGCCGACCGGGCGATACACATGGCCTTACCAGCCGCGACGGCCGAGGCGCTCGAGTTCGCGGCCCAGCTGCTGGACGGCGCTGGCCCCGTCGAGATC
>JAWWBV010000173.1:0-5885 GCA_033720795.1 Halomonas sp.
CGATCACGCCCTTCAGACCCTCGGTCACGATGGACTGAGCCAGCACGGTGGCGGTGGTGGTGCCGTCACCGGCGACGTCGGAGGTCTTGGACGCGACTTCCTTGACCATCTGCGCGCCCATGTTCTCGAACTTGTCCTTGAGCTCGATCTCCTTGGCCACGGAGACGCCGTCCTTGGTCACGGTCGGCGCGCCGAAGGACTTCTCGATCACCACGTTGCGGCCCTTCGGCCCCAGGGTAACCTTGACCGCATTGGCCAGGGTGTCGACGCCTTTCGCCATGCGAGTGCGTGCATCACTGGAGAACTTGACTTGTTTCGCTGCCATTTTCGTATGCTTCCTGTGAGTTCGTGAACGTCAATATCGTGCGATTGCTAGCGGGTCGCGGCTCAGCCTTCGACGACGGCCAGGATGTCGGACTCGCTCATGATCAGCACTTCTTCGCCGTCGATCTTCTGCTTCTCGACGCCGAAGCCATCCTTGAAGATCACGGTGTCGCCGACCTTGACGTCGAGCGGGCGCACATCGCCGCTGTCCAGAATCCGGCCGTTACCGACGGCGAGGACCTCGCCACGAGTCGGCTTTTCCTGGGCACTGCCCGGGAGCACGATGCCGCCTGCAGTCTTCTGCTCTTCTTCAACGCGACGGATGACGACGCGATCGTGCAAGGGACGGATGTTCATTGCTCACGTTCTCCTGATGGTTTGCTGTGCCGGCAATCACTGTCCGGCGGTTTTCATCATCAACCCGCAGGCGGGCTGCGGGGTGGAGGCGGTTATCGCCTTCCTTGTCGATGGCCCGAGGATATTCCCCGGACCGAATCCCGATGCTGTCGGATAAGTGGGGCTCTGCAGAGCGCTTTCAAGGGCTGCCATGAAAATTTTTTGCCCGATCAGCGCCGCTCATCCCGGGAGATGAAGTCGCCCTCCAGCGGGCGATCATCGCCGGGGCCGCCCGGCTCGCTCCGATGCTCGGTCGAGCCGTCGCCATGCGGGCCCGCCTGCTGCCAGTCGGCATCGCTGCCCTGGCGCGGTCGATAGGTCGCGGCATGGACGTGCAGCCCCTTCATGCGCACGCCCAGCCAGGTGAGCGACCTGGCCAGCAGGCGCCGGGCATTGGGGATCAGGCACATGAAGCCCAGGGCGTCGGAGAGAAAGCCCGGTGCCATCAGCAGGGCGCCGCCGAAGATCAGCGCCGCCCCCGTCAAGAGCTCACCGGAGGGGATCTCCCCCTGATTCATGCGCTCCTGGGCGCGGGCGAAGGTGGCCACGCCTTCGCGGCGAATCAGGTGCAGGCCGATGAAGCCGGTCGCCAGGACGAGCCCCAGGGTGGTGAGCAGGCCGATCTGGCTGCCCACCGAGAAGAGGATGACGAAGTCGAGCAGGGCGAAGAGGGTGAAGATGAGAAGAATGGGCATGATGGCTCCGCGGATGACAGTTGCGCTGGTGATGGGGGCAGCCGATCGAATTTCAAGCCGGCGGGGCGGGAGAGCGGCGTCGTGGAATATCCTTCCAGGTTTCGCTAGAGTGGTCCTGGCCGCAAGGTCATAAGGTTATGCCGACTAGCCCGCCGAGTGCGACGGCCGGCACACCCGACCACGCAAGCCCCTGTCTCCTGGAGAAGCGCACATGACACTCGACAATACCGTTATCGCCATCACCGGTGGCGCTCGCGGCCTGGGCCTGGCCATGGCTCGCCGGCTGGGCCGCCAGGGTGCTCGTCTCGCCCTGATGGATCTCGACGGCGCCGCTCTGGACGAGGCGGTCTCCTGCCTGCATGGCGAGGGGATCGACTCGCGGGGCTTCATCGTCAACGTCGCCGACGAGGCCTCCGTGCAGCAGGCCTTCGGCGATATCCTGGCGTCGCTAGGGCCGATCCACGGCCTCGTGAACAATGCCGGCATCGTCAAGGACGGACTGCTGGTCAAGGCGAAGGACGGCAAGGTGGAGAAGACGCTGCCCCTTCAGCAGTGGCAGCAGGTGATCGACGTCAACCTCACCGGCGTCTTCCTGTGCGGCCGCGAGGCGGCCACCCAGATGATCGAGGCGGGGCACGAGGGGGTGATCGTCAATATCTCCAGCATCTCCCGGGCCGGCAACATGGGACAGAGCAACTACGCCGCGGCCAAGGCCGGGGTGGTGGCCCTGACCACTACCTGGGCCGGGGAGCTTTCCCGCTACGGCATTCGCGTGGGTGCGGTGGCGCCGGGCTTCATCGAGACGGACATGACCGCCTCGATGCGCGAGGAGATGCTCGAAAAGCTGACCTCGGGGGTGCCGCTCCAGCGCCTGGGCCAGCCCGAGGATATCGCCGAGAGCGTCGCCTTCATCCTGACCAACGCCTACTTCACCGGCCGGGTGATCGAGTGTGACGGGGGGCTTCGGCTCTAGCCACTCTACGCCGGGTCGCGGGCCGCACCTCCGCCGTGGGCGTCTCCAGACGGCGCGGGTCAGTCACGCCGACCACCCGGTGGCCGGCGTGACTGACGCTCTTTTGAAGGCGAGAGGATCAGAAGGTGATCTGGTCGGCGAGGCCTTCCACGGTGACCTCGCCGATGCCGCTGACCCGTGTCAGGTCTTCGGCGCTCTCGTAGGGGCCGTTGGCCTCGCGGTCCTCGATGATCGCCGAGGCCTTGCTCGGGCCGATGCCGGGGAGTTCGGCCAGCAGTGCCGCATCGGCGGCGTTGATGTCGATCGGGGACATCTCCTGGGCCAGGGCCTGGCTGGCGACGAGCGGGGCGAGGCTCAGCAGCATCGTCAGCAGCAGGCAGGACAGGCGGTTCTTGAGGGCGTTGGTCATGGTGGCTCTCCTTGAGTCCGAGGGGGGCGAGCCGTTGCCGCTGTGCAGTGGCCCGCCTCCTTCAAGCTAGCGCGCTCAGGGCCATCCCCTCGTCAGCGATCATGCTGGCGTGTCGTCAGCCATCGCGGAGGCGCTGCCGAGGTCTTTGCCCACCTGCGACGTAGGCCATCACTGATATACTGGGACGATTTCCCCACCCAGCCAGGAGCCCGACCGTGTCCACTGCTTCTCCCCTGATCATCGCCCTCGACTATGCCTCCCTGGACGCCGCGCTGTGCATGGCCGATCGCCTCGATCCCTCACGCTGCCGGCTCAAGGTGGGCAAGGAGCTGTTCACCCGCAGCGGCCCGGACATCCTCGAGGCGCTGCACGGACGTGGCTTCGAGGTGTTTCTGGATCTCAAGTTCCACGACATCCCCAATACCGTGGCCGGGGCGGTCCAGGCCGCGGCCGAGCAGGGCGTGTGGATGGTCAACGTGCATGCCGGCGGGGGGCGGCGGATGATGGAGGCCGCCCGGGAACGACTGGATCATCATGGGCTTTCCACCCACCTTATCGCGGTGACGGTGCTGACCAGCATGGAGGCCGAGGATCTGGCCGAGGTGGGCGTAGCGGCATCCCCGGCCGAGCAGGTCGAGCGCCTGGCCGGGCTGGCCCGCGACAGCGGCATGCATGGCGTCGTCTGCTCGGCGCAGGAAGCGAGCCGCCTGACGACGCTCTGTGGTGCGGATTTCCTCAAGGTGACGCCCGGCATTCGACCGAGCTTCGCCGCCGCCGGCGATCAGCGTCGCGTGATGACGCCCCTGGATGCCCTGCGAGCCGGCAGCACGCATCAGGTGGTGGGACGCCCGGTGACTCAGGCGAAGGATCCCATGGCGGCGCTGGCGGCGATCGAGGCGGAGCTGGCCACCGGCTGAGATACGCCTAGTCCCCGTCGGCCCCCTCGATCGGTTGCGTGGTGCCCCAGTTGCGACAGCGGGGGCACTGCCAGTGGAGCGCCTCGCTGGCAAAGCCGCAGCGCCGGCAGCGGTGGCGCGGGCGGGTGCGGACCAGCGCCAGGGTATGGCGTTCGAGCAGGTCGATGCACTCATCCGCGTCCCGCGCGTGGCGCCGCGAGAGCGACAGCAGCTGGTGAATCGCCTCCAGGCTCGGCTGGCGTTCGAGCTGCTCGCGGATCAGCGCGAGTGCCTCCTGATCCTTTCCCTGGTGGTCGAGCGTCTCGCTCAGCAGGCTGATCACGGCCGTGGAGGACGCCTGGTCGAGCAATTCGTGCAGGCAGCGGATCAGCCCCTCCTCGTCGTCCAGCAGCCGATAGGCATGGGCGAGAGGCTCGAGGATGAGCGGCGTGTAGGCCGCGTCCTGTTCGGGGATGCGTCGCAGCAGCTTGATGGCCTGCTTGTACTGGCCCGTGTCGTGGGCCATGGCGGCCAGCAGCAGGTTGGCGCGCACGCAGCGGGCATCGGTGGCCAGCGCCTGGCGCAGGTGGCGCCTGGCGAGCACGGGGCTGGCCGAGTGGCGCTCCTCCTCGGCCAGCTCGCAGAGCCAGTGGGCCGCCGCACGGCGGATGTCGTCGTGCTGACGCACCATCTTGGGCAGTGCCACGTCCAGCGCCGCCTGCCATTCGCGTTCGCGTTCGAGCAGGTCGATCAGCAGTCGCCGGGACGAGTCGCGCAGCTCGTCGTCCTGGGCGTCGCGCACCAGTCCCTCCAGCAGGCGTTCGGCGCGGTCGAGCAGGCCGAGCGCCAGGAAGTCGCGGGAGAGTTCGAGCTGCACGCGCTCGCTCTGAGGGGTGGTCAGCGTCGGTCGGGCGAGCAGGTTCTGGTGGATCTTCAGCGCCCGGTCGGCCTCGCTGCGGTTGCGGAAGAGGTTGCCCAGGGCGAGGTGGGTCTCGACGGTATCGCTGTTGACCTCCAGTGCCCCGATGAAGGTCTCGATGGCCTGGTCCTGCTGGTCGTTGAGCAGGTAGTTGAGGCCGACGAAGTAGTCTCGCGCCAGGGAGGGCGGCGCGGCGTCGCCGCCGCGATCCCGGCGCTCCCGTCGGCCCAGCCACCAGCCGGCGGCGATCGCCACCACCAGCAGGGCCAGCAGGAGAACATCGGGCATCTAGGGGAGTTCCTTCATCTCCTGGACGCGCAGGCGGTCGAGCTCCTTGCGCTGCTGCTGGTTATGGCGCTGGGCGCGGGTCAGCAGGGTGCGCAGGCGCAGGTAGACGCCGCTCATGGCGAGCATGCCGAGCAGCACGCCGACGGCTAGCGAAGCCAGCAGCCAGACGGAGAGCGAGGCCGCGGGCAGCTCGATCCAGATCAGGTTCAGGGGCAGGGTCTGCTGGTTGTTGACGGCGAAGAGGATGCCGATCAGCAGCACCGCCAGCAGGATGATGGCCAGGATCAGGCCTTTTAGCCAACGCATGTGCAATGTTCCCGTGTCGGTTGAAGGAGAGACGGCGATCGTCGGACGCCGTTCAGTAGCCGAGTGCGCGGCTGGCATCCACCTGTTCGCGCAGCTCCTTGCCGGGCTTGAAGTGTGGCACGAACTTGCCGTCGAGTGCGACCGGTTCGCCCGTCTTGGGGTTCCGGCCCACCCGGGGCTCGCGGTAGTGCAGCGAGAAGCTGCCGAAGCCGCGGATCTCTACCCGTCCTCCCTCGGCCAGGGTGTCGGTAATGTCATCGAGGATCAGACGTACCGCCGCCTCGACCTCCTTCACCGACAGCTCCGGCTGTCGCATGGCGATCTGCTCGATCAGTTCGGACTTGGTCATCGACTCGTCTCCGTGCGGTCCTGCCTGGGTCGGCGTGATCCCGGCGTTGTTGTTTTTCCAAAGCATACTGGGCAAGTCTCGAGAAAACAACGCACTACGACCTTTTGTCGAGCACTGGGACCTTTTGTCGAGTGCGGGGGGCGTGAGCCAGAGGCGGGCTGCCCCCGGAGTGGGGGCTCGGGTATACTGCCGGCACATCCATCCGACCCAACGAGGCCGACCTTGAACGACGATTCGTCTCCGGAAGCCGCCCTGCGCAAACGTCTCTACTGGCACTCGCGTCGCGGCATGTGGGAGCTGGACCTGCTGCTGATTCCCTTCCTCGAGCAG
>JAWWBV010000174.1:0-5861 GCA_033720795.1 Halomonas sp.
CGTCTCCGAGAATGGCACGGCGGTGGTGGAAGGCACGGACAGCGAGGGTGCCTTGTTCTACCGGATGGAGTTCGATCCCGACCCGGATGCCGACCCCGCCACGCTGCTTGGCAACTATACGCTGACGGTGTTCCAGGATCCGCCTGAGGTGGTCACCCCCCTCGACTTCTCCGTTCTCAAGGCGGGGGGGCCCCAGGAGGATGTGACTGTCCAGAACATCGGCTTCGACGGGGGGTTCTTCACCGCAGGCGCGGGGCTCTTCGCCTCCTTCAACGATGTGGGGATCCCGAACAACAGCGACGACTTCATCAACCCCAACAATGCCGGCGGCATCGGCATCGGCAACGGCAATATCGAGCGGCTCGAGGTGCTGGAGATCGATGTCAGCGGGTCGAGTGGCGTCACCGCCATGGAGTTGGATGTCCAGGGCGTCGGTGGCGGCATCGGCTTTGCGGATGTCCTTTGGGAGGCGGTCTCCGGTGGCGTGGTCGTCGACAGCGGTTCGATCGATGATCTCGACTTTTCGAGCAAGGACGCCCACACCATCCAGATCGATCCGGATATGGACTTCGATCTCCTCTATGTGGCGCTGGATCCTTACGACATCGACGGCAACGACAAGGTGCGGATCAACAAAATCTCCACCGTCAAAGAGGAGGCGGCCGAGGACATCCTGCTCGGCTTCCGCATCAATTCGGATGACCCTGATGGCGATCACTCACCCGCCGAAGCGGCCGTCCCGAGCTACGAGGAGGTCGTGGTCACCGTCGAGGGTACTAACGGTGGGACACCGATTGTTCCGGACATCGTCGTCGCATAACGAGCTTGGCGACACTGGATCGGCGACGGCCCGGGCCGTCGCCTTTTTGGCGCGCGGGTCCATGGGGGCGCTCTGCGGGCTCTGCGGAGAGCCTGATAAGCCAGAGGAAGGCGTACCGCGCACTTCGACGCCGACCATACCGGGCCGACCCGCCTCGCGCGGGTCGGCCCCTCTTGTTGGCCCGAGAAGGAGGATCGGGGCGCACCATCCTGGCGCGTTACCGCGTCCGTTTCTGGTGCCACCGCCCTGTCGCCTGCCGTGGGTGACCTTTATCCCGCTGTGCCAATGGCGCTTTCTGTTCCCGGTGGCACGCCCCCTGCATGGGGCATGGCGAGTCCACCACGCCGGAGCCGGACACGCCATGCCGTCGACACTCGCCTCGCCCCACGACCCTACCCAGCGGCCGCGCCTGGTCTTCACCGACCTCGACGGCTCGCTGCTCGACCACCACAGCTACGACTGGTCGCCGGCCCGGCCCTGGCTCGACCGGCTGAGGGCCGAGGGCGTGCCGGTGATCCCGGTGACCTGCAAGGCCCGCAGCGAGATCCTGCCGCTGCGCCGCGCGCTCGGCCTCGAGGACGCGCCCTTCATCGCCGAGAACGGCGCCCTGGTAGGCCTCCCCCCCGCCTGGTGCCACGCCCGGCTGGATCGCGGGTCCGGCGCCGACGGCCTGGCGATCCGCCCCCTGGGGATCGACATCGGCCTGATCCGCCAGCGGCTCGCGGTCTGGCGGGAGCGGCTGGGACTCGGTTTCACCACCATGAGCGAGATGACCCTGGAGGAGGTGGTCGCCTTCACCGGGCTGGCGGAGCCGGACGCCCGCCTGGCCCGGCTTCGCGAGGGCAGCGAGCCGCTGATCTGGGTGGATGCGAAGGATCGCCTCGCGGCCTTCCGGGCGGGGCTCGAAGGCGATGGCCTGCGCCTGGTGCGGGGCGGGCGCTTCTGGCACGTCACCGGTGATTGCCACAAGGGCAGCGCCGTCGCCTGGCTGATCGAGCGCTTCGCGGCGCTGCGCGGCCGTCGGCCCCTGACCCTGGCACTGGGCGACGGCCCCAACGACATCGCCATGCTCGAGGCGGTCGACCAGGCGGTGGTGATCCGCGGCTGTCACGACCTGTCGGTTGCCCCGCACCAGGCGTCGCTCTATCGCAGCGTGGCCGTCGGGCCGGCCGGCTGGGCCGAGGGGGTGGCCTACTGGTGGGGGCGAGCCAAGCACCGAGTGAGCTCGGCGGAGGAGGGCAAGCCGCCCACCCGCTCGAGGCGGACGGCGACCTCCTGGACGCTTCCCTCGAACGTCCCTTCCTTCCCGTCTGGAGCCGCGTAAGGGCGGCCATTCCCGACCTGCCGAAGCGGCTGTGCCCGGCGGTGTCGCTCGACCGCGCCGGGGCGGTCTGGTCGCGTCGGCGCTGATATATCGCGAATCCGTTATGCTGAGGGAAGAGGGGCCTGCCGCGAGTGCGCCTCGCCACGCCAGCCACCGGGAGCGTGACCATGTCGACACTGACCCTCCAGGGTGCGGTCAAGGAAGTCACCGGGTCCCGCTACCTCCTCGAGGTAGACGGCGATACCCGCACCCACCGGCTGCTGCTGGAGTGCGGCCTGCACCAGGGCGGCGGCGATGCCGACGCGGCCAACGCCAGGTCCTTCGGCAAGCTGCCCCGGGAGCTCGAGGCGGTGGTGCTCTCCCACGGCCACCTCGACCACTCGGGCCTGCTGCCGAAGCTGGTGCGCGAGGGCTATCGCGGGCCCATCCACTGCACCCGCGGCACCCGCGACCTGCTGGAGATCATGCTCCAGGACGCCGCCTTCATCATGGCCAAGGACGTCGAGTGGGAGAACAAGTGGCGCACCCGCCACGGCAAGCCGCCGGTCGAGCCGCTCTACGAGCTGAAGGACGTGGAGCGCACCCTGTCGCTCTGCACCTCCCATGGCTATGGCCAGCCCGTTCAGCTTCCGGGCGGGGTCACCCTGGTGTTCCACGATGCCGGGCACATCCTCGGCTCGGCCATCGTCGAGCTGGCCGTGCCCTCGGGCGGCCAGACCCGCCGGCTGGTCTTCTCGGGGGATCTTGGCAACCCGAGCTCGGTGCTGATGAAGGAGCCGAAGAAGCTCCATGAGGCGGACCTGGTGCTGATGGAGAGCACCTACGGCGACCGCGACCACCGCCTCCTGGACGAGACCCTCGAGGAGTTCGCCCGGGTGCTGGAGGAGGCCCACGAGGCGGGCGGCAACGTGCTGATTCCCGCCTTCGCCGTGGGGCGCACCCAGGAGATCCTCTACCACCTGAGCGTGCTCTACCACGAGGGGCGGCTGCGCCAGCAGCTGGTGTTTCTCGACAGCCCCATGGCGATCAGGGTCACCGAGCTCTACCACGGCGGGCGCATCCTGCACCACTTCCGCTACAACCTCGAGAAGCCCAGCACCCGGCTGGTGATCGTCGGCTTCCAGGCCGGCGGTACCCTGGGGCGCCAGATCGTCGACGGCGCCGAGCGGGTCCGTGTGATGGGGCAGGACCTGGCGGTCAAGGCGCGGGTGCACACCATCGGCGGCTTCTCGGCCCATGCCGACCCGCCTCGCGCGGGCCGGCCCGTCTTGTTGCCCATGGAGCGCGCGTCGCGCGGTCCGTCACCCTGGGCAGATGGATCTCCATCGCTCGACGTGCCCGGTAAGGGGTTACCCAAAAAGGATATCCCTTGTGTCGGGGAAAGCCGGTGGTAAGCCGTAAGGGGGATGTCCATTACTCGACAAGGAGAAGCGACCTGCCGACGCGCCGTGTCGAGGGCCGCTATCTGCCGGCCCGCACTATCAGCAAAGAATGAACGGCGGCTGGAGCCGCCGTATCGGGGGTCATGCGATAAGCACATCCTCGGCAAGTGAGAAATCGTTGTACCAGATCTCTTTTGCCTCAGCGTTTCTGGCGAAGACGAAGAATTCACCGCCCGTGGATTCGCCCACGGAATGAGTCGGCATTTGCGGGTCGATCATGTTCTCGTCGGGACTGTCGCTCGAGACGAACCGGGCTCCCGGATCGTTGGCATCAAATGACAGTTCGGCGGTAGGGGACGTCTTGAAGTGAATGTCGCCATACGGAGAGACGGCCTTTTCCTGGTAGAAGATGAAGATCTGATCATTATCCTCATCAAAAGCCAGGGTGGGCCGGCTCGCCTCATGGCTGGCGTCATGGACCAGCACGGGCGCCTCCCAGTTGCCGGGCACCCCCTTTACCGCCCAGATGGCATCCTGATCGTCCTTCATGGTCATGATGATGGCGTCGTCAGCCCACAATGCCGCCAGGTGATCGTCCAGGCCTATCGCGTCGGTGATGGTCTCGATCACCCAGCCGCTTGCGTAGCCTTCGGACGAAGTGGGAGTCGTCTGGTAGGCGAGTTTCCAGAGTCCGGTCGCGCTATCACCATAGACGAACCCCACATGGTCGACGCCGCCAATCTGGAAGGCCACGAAGTCGACCTTGTTGTCTCCGTTGCTGGCCGAGACGGTGGTCGGTCCACTGTCGACCAGTGTCGTATTCCAGGTATCCAGACTCCCATCAGTGGGAAATGCCAGTTTCAGGC
The DNA here is from genome assembly GCA_033720795.1 of Halomonas sp. Classification (GTDB taxonomy): domain Bacteria; phylum Pseudomonadota; class Gammaproteobacteria; order Pseudomonadales; family Halomonadaceae; genus Halomonas. Next base: position 4,393 of record JAWWBV010000174.1, read on the forward strand.
CACCTTCGCCTCCGGCAGAAGAGGGGCCTATCAGGGAGACGAGGGGATTCCCATTCTGGTCCAGACCTAGGGTCATTTCCGTGTTCTGTTGCCACTCGGCGCCGGTCAGTTTTCCCTCTGTCCCGGCCAGCTGGATATCGGCCTGGATCTGGAATTCGCCGGTGATGGTGTCGTAGCCCAGCTTGAACAGGCGAGGGGCCGACTCGGTAGGACCGAAGTTGAGAACGTATAGCGTGTCGGTTTCATCGTGCCAGGCAATGTCGGCGCGGCGGCCGCTTGTCAACATCGTGGGGCTGGCCATGGTCCATCCCCCCAGGGTGCCGGGCTCGGGAATAGGACCATCGAAGCGGTACACGTGCCAGCCCGATTCATCGGGCAGCACGCTCCACCACTCGCCATCGTGATAGAAGCTCTTGGTGGCATTGGTATGAGAGAAGTTGCGCTTGTCGCTGGTGCCGAAATCGGTCGCGATGAATGAGGTGTCACTCGCTTCGCCCGTTGCAGCGACGATAATGCTCACGGTGGCCTGGGAGCTCAGCAAGCGGCCATCCGAGGCGCGGTAGGTGAAGCTGTCGGTGCCGCTGAAGCCCGCTCCCGGGGTGTAGATCAGAGTGCCATCGGACTGGACCGATAGGGTTCCGTTCGTGGGTGCAGTGAGCGTACCCAGCGTCAGCGGGTCGTCATCGGGATCGCTGTCGTTGGCGAGCACGACGATCTGAACGTTGGTATCCCAGGGAAGCGTGACGCTGTCGTCGTTGGCGAGGGGCGATCCGTTGGTCGGATCGTCCTCGGGAACGCTGTACTCGACGATTAGCCGAGGCGGGGAACTGCCCTCCGCCGAGTCGAAGTCCCAGCCGTCGGAACCGGTGGGCAGGAAGGCCCAGCCGAGGTTCAACTCGCCGTCGGCCCAGGCCTGCAGGCTCGAGGTGACATCGAGCCGCGTCGAGCCGACGCCGACGAAGCCGGTGTCTAGGTCGGCCTGGGTCATTGCCTCGACGCCATCGGCCTGGATGCCGTTCTCGAGGCCGTCCCAGGTGGCATCGTCCCTCCAGGGCTGGAGCATGCGGTGGAGCGTGGCGCCGTCTCCCTTGCTGGTGGTCTGCACCTCGAGCGAGGCGGAGAGGATGGTGGCGCCCAGCGGGATCTGCCCGGCCCCATCGCCGAAGAGGTCATCGAAGCGCAGCACGGTCTGCACCTTTCCTCCGCCGTCGCTGCTGTCGATATTGAGCGTCGTGGCACCCGCCAGGCTGGTCCCGGGCGCTGCCTCGCGCAGGTAGGTGTCCGCGGTGCCGGCATAGCCGTCGAGGCCCTGCTGGAACTGGACGGTCACGCTGGGGGGCGCCTCGACGGTCACGGTGACCGTGGCGGGCTCGCTCTCCAGTGCACCGTCCGAGGCGCGGTAGGTGAAGCTGTCGGTGCCGGTGAAGCCCGCGTTCGGGGTGTAGGTGAGCGTGCCGTCGGCGTTGGCC
>JAWWBV010000175.1:0-5850 GCA_033720795.1 Halomonas sp.
AGGCCCGCCGAGAGGGCGATGCCGGTCACCGACAGCGCCGTCTTGGCCGGCTGCCGGCCGAGGTGGCGCAGCACGAGGCGCCCTTCGCTGCCGAGCACGCGGCCCAGCGGCGAGCGCTCGAGCCAGGTGCGCCGGAACCGCTGGGGCGCCGGCGGGCGCATCGCCTCGGCAGGCGGGGCGCCGACCGCCTGCCAGACCGCCCGCCCGGTGCCGGCCCGCGCCGACAGGGTGGCCAGCAGCAGCGACAGCGCCAGCGCCCAGGGCGGTATCGGGAAGCGCAGCTCGGGGAAGCGGAAGTACTCGGCGTAGAGCCCGGCCATCCCCCGCGCGCTCCAGGCGCCGAGCCCCACCCCGAGCCCCCAGCCGAGCAGCACGATCAGCAGGGCGAGCCCGGCGTAGTGGCGGGCCAACTCGGCGTCGCGATAGCCGAAGGCCTTGAGCAGCGCGATCTGCTGGCGCTGGGTGCCGATCAGGCGGGTCATCACCACGTGGAGCAGGAAGGCCGAGACCAGCAGGAAGAGGGTGGGCAGGATCGTGGCCTGGGCGCGCTGCTGGTCGAGTTCTTCCTCGAGGAAGCGATGCGACGGCTGGTCGTGGCGGGGGCGGGCGCCGGTGCCGCCGTAGCGGGCGAGGGTGAGGTCCAGGGCGTCGATCACCCCCTCCCGGTCGGCCCCCGCCTGCAGGGTCAGCGAGAGCTGGTTGAAGGCGCCCTCCATGCCGTAGGCGTCGGCCAGCGCCGTCTCGTTCATCCAGAGGATGGCGTAGCGCCGGTAGTCGGGGACCAGGTCGGTGGGGCCGGCCTGGTAGAGGAACTCCGGGCTCAGGGCGATGCCGCTCAGCGTCAGGCGGGTGCGGCGCCCGTCGATGATCGCCTCGATCTGGTCGCCCGGCACGAGCCCGTGGGCCGCGGCGAAGGCGTCGCTCGCCACCACCTCGGCCTCACGCCCGGCGGTGGGCAGCTGGCCGGCCAGCAGGTGCAGGCGGTTCAGCGTCGGCTGGCGGCCGTCGGGAATCGACACCAGCTGGCCGCGCACCGGGTCGCTGAAGTCCGGCACCGTGAGGCGCACCGGCGCGCCCACCCGGGCCTCGATGAGGTTGACCCCGGGCAGGCGCTGCAGGCGCTCGACGAGCCCCCGCGGGGCGCGGGTGACGTCGGCGAACACCTCGGCGAAGTGGTGGCTGGCATAGAAGCGGGCCTGGGCCCGGGTCAGGGCGTCGAGCATCGTCACCGCGAGGATCAGCGTCATCACCCCGCCGCCGATCACCACGGCGATGGCCAGCGCCTGCCCCTTGAGGCGACCGAGGTCGCGCAGCTGCTTGCGCCGCAGGGCCCTCATGGGCTCACCACTGAAGCTCCGCGGCGCGGCGACGCCGGGCCGGCACCATGATGCCCTCCACGCGGCCGTCGCGCAGGTGCACCACCCGGTCGGCCATCTCGCCGATCACCGCGTTGTGGGTGATGATCGCCATGGTGGTGTCGGACTCGCGGTTGAGGGTCTCGATCACCTCGAGCACGCGGGTGCCGGTACGCGAGTCCAGCGCCCCGGTCGGCTCGTCGCAGAGCAGCAGCGAGGGGCGCTTGGCGATCGCCCGGGCGATCGCCACCCGCTGCTGCTCGCCGCCGGAGAGCTGGGAGGGGAAGTGGTCGAGCCGGTCCTCGAGGCCGACCCGGGCGAGGGCGGTCTCGGGCGTCAGCGGGTCGCGGCTGATGTCGGTGACCATCGCCACGTTCTCGCGGGCGGTGAGGCTCGCGATCAGGTTGTAGAACTGGAAGACGAAGCCGACGTGGTGGCGCCGGTAGGCCGTCAGCCGGCGCTGGGAGGCGTGGGTGAGATCGTCATCGCCGTAGCGAAGGCTGCCGGACGAGGCGCGGTCCAGGCCGCCGAGGAGGTTGAGCAGGGTCGACTTGCCGGAACCCGAGGCGCCGAGCAGCACGATCAGCTCGCCCCGGTGAAGGTCGAGGTCGACGCCGCGCAGCGCCTGGATGGTGACCTCGCCCATGCGGTAGTGCCGGGTCAGCCCTCGGGTCGTCAGCACCACGTCCCTGTCGTCGTCCATCCGCCGCGCTCCGCCGTCTCTCGACTGGAGTCTAGCGGGTGCAGAGCCGTCCCGCGTCGTCGACCTCCAGGCGACGGTTGCGCCCGGCGAACAGGGCGAAGCTCATGCTGATGGTGACGATGCCCAGCAGCACGCGGGTCAGGACGGCGAGCCCCACGTCGAACTGCAGCATCACGCCGATCGCCAGCGGGCCCAGGGCGGCCAGGGTGTAGCCGCCGCCCTGCACCAGTCCCGAGAGCTTGCCGGCCAGGCGCGAGCTGGCGGTGCGCAGCACGATCAGGGTGAGCGCGAGGCTGAAGCCGCCGCCCTGGCCGAGCCCCAGCAGCACGGCGCCGGGCCAGCGCCACACGGCGGGCGCCTGGAGCAGCAGCCAGAAGCCGCCGGCGGTCATGCCCAGCACGAGCACCAGGGCCGGGCGCTGGTCGCGGCCCAGGCGAGCCAGCCAGGGTGCCGCCAGGGCCGAGAGCAGCTGCACCATCACCGAGGCGCCCATCATCCAGCCGGCCTCGGCCTCGCTGTAGCCGCGGGCCATCAGCAGGGTCGGCAGCCAGCCGAAGACGATATAGGCGAGCGACGACTGGCTGCCCATGAAGAGCATCACCTGCCAGGCCAGCGGCTGGCCGAGCAGCTCACGCACGGACCCCCCGGTCTCGGGCGATGCCGTGGCGGCGTCGTGGCGCGGCATCAATACCTGCCAGGCCACCAGGGCGGCCAGTGCCAGCAGCGCCCAGCTGGCGAGCCCCGTCGACCAGCTCCCCAGCCGATCGGCCAGCGGCACGCTGAGTCCCGCCCCCAGGGCGCCGCCCAGGCAGAGCGCCATGGTATAGACGCCGGTCATCAGGTCGGCGCCGGCCGGCAATTCGCGCTTGACCAGCGCCGGTAGCAGGGTGCCGGCCACGCCGATGGCGGCGCCGACCATCAGGGTGCCGCCGTAGAGCGCGACCACCGCCGGCACGCCGCGCAGTGCCAGGCCGCCGGCCAGCAGCAGCAGGGCGGCGGCCAGGGTGTTCTCGGGGCCGAGGCGCTTGGCGAGCCAGGGGGCCAGGGGGGCGAAGATCCCCAGGCAGAGCACCGGCAGGGTGGTCAGGGCTCCGATCGCCAGCGCCGAGAGCCCGGTGTCCTGCTGGATGCGCGTGAGCACCGGGGCCAGCGTGGAGAGGGCCGGGCGCAGGTTGAGCCCGACCAGCACCATCAGGCCGATGAACAGCGCCAGCCGACGGGCGTCGGGCCTGTGGGAAGCGGGCCGTGAGGCGTCGGTGCGTCGCGTCTTAATGATGCCTCCTGGATCGCACCGGCGAGCGGGAGACGCGGCGCCTGTCGAAAGGATCGGGCGTCTCGAGCTCGTTGTCGGCCCGGAAGGTGACCGTGCCCGGAGGCGTCGGCGTGTCGGGATCGACGCGCGAGCGGATCCCCGAGACATCCTCGCTGCTGACCAGGCCCGAGCCGCCGGCGTGGCCGGCCGCCTCCACGATCAGGGAGCCCTCGTAGCCCCAGCAGCGCTGGGGCACCTGGCTGACACGCCATCGGCGACCCTGCCAGCGGGCCTGGCCGTCGTCGGTGAGGGTCAGCTCGTCCAGCGGGACCAGGGCCGTGAACAGCCGCGCGTTGAACACCAGGCCACCACCCGCCATGCGTACCGGGCCACGGTACTCTCCGCGCGCCAGCGCGGCGAGCACCTGCTTGCGCCTGGTATCGCGATCCAGTTCGGCCTGGCCGCAGAGGTGCAGCACATCCTGGTCGATCTGCTTGATCGCCCAGACCTTGACGGGCGTCTTGCCGAGCAGCTTCTTGAACATGCCGGCACTACACCATATGGCGGCGCAGATCGCCTCGCACGGTGTCGAGCAGGGTGATGAAGCGCGTGTCGCGGCCGCCATCGGTGCGGTCGACGCGCACCACGCTGCTCATGCCGCGATCGAGGTTCAGCTGGTCGAAGATCTCCAGGGTGAGCTTCTCGGCCGGCTGGCTGCCGGGCTCGAGGCGCCCCGAGGGAAGGGTGAAGGTGGTCAGCAGGGTGGCGCGCACCCGGGTGGAACCGCCTTCGGCCAGCACGCGACGCACGAACAGCCAGCCCTCGCAGGCCAGCGCCGTGTCGCCGTGATCACGCAGGAAGAGGGTGCGATAGCTGGCGCCCTCGCTGGCGCCCTTCTCGGCCATGCTGCGATAGGCCTCGGTCATGCGCGTGGCGGAGACCTTCGACGTCTCCAGGCGCTGGCTCGCCGCCTGGTGTTCGCGGTCGAGCCGGGCCTGATGCTGGAAGCTCAGCCAGCGCCGGTAGTCGCTGATCAGGGTCGTGTCATCCATGGAGGCATCCGAGCGTGGAGGGTGGATGGGAGACGCGCTGGGGAAAGGCGCCTGGCGGACTACATTCGCATATCATGATGCAGTCCGCCAGACAGGCAGGCCGTCAGGCCTGGCGCGAGCCGCCGCGACCGCCGCGCCGACGCCGCGGGGCACGTGCCTCGTCGCCGCCGCTGCGCTGGCCGGCGACCTGGCCCTGGCGACGCTGCCCCTGGCCGCCACGGCCGCCACCACCGCGCTTGCCGCGGCCGTTCTCGATCGGCTCGGGCTTGGCGTTGGGGTCGGGCTCGAAGCCGGGCTCGATGTGCTTCTCGAGGTCGCGCTTGATCAGCCGCTCGATGCCCTTGAGCAGGCCGTGTTCGTCGACGCAGACCAGCGACACGGCCTTGCCTTCGCTGCCGGCCCGGCCGGTGCGGCCGATGCGGTGCACGTAGTCCTCGGCCACGTTGGGCAGCTCGAAGTTGACCACGTGGGGCAGCTCCTCGATGTCCAGGCCGCGGGCCGCGATGTCGGTGGCGACGAGCACCTGCAGGTCACCGGTCTTGAAGGCGGCCAGCGCCTTGGTGCGTGCCGACTGGCTCTTGTTGCCGTGGATCGCCATGGCCGGGATGTCCTGCTTGGACAGCTGCTCGGCCAGGCGGTTGGCGCCGTGCTTGGTGCGGGTGAACACCAGCACCTGCTGCCAGTCGTGGCGGGTGATCAGGTGCGCCAGCAGATCGCGCTTCTTCTCGCGATCGACGCGGTAGATCGCCTGATCGACGAGCTCGGCGGTGGTGTTGCGACGCGCCACCTCGATCATCGCCGGATCGTCGAGCAGCTTGTTGGCGAGCGCCTGGATCTCGTTGGAGAAGGTGGCCGAGAACAGCAGGTTCTGGCGCTTCTCGGGCAGCACACGCAGGATCTTCTTGATGTCGTGGATGAAGCCCATGTCGAGCATGCGGTCGGCTTCGTCGAGCACCAGGATCTCGACCTTCGAGAGGTCGACGTGCTTCTGCTGCTGCAGGTCGAGCAGGCGACCCGGGGTGGCCACCAGCACGTCGAGGCCCTTGCGGATGGCGTCGACCTGGGGCTGCTGGCCGACCCCGCCGAAGATCACGTGGGAGGAGAGCGTCAGGTGACGGCCGTAGTCGGCCACGCTCTCGCCCACCTGGGCGGCGAGCTCGCGGGTCGGGGTCAGCACCAGGGCGCGGATCTGGCGCGGGGCCGGGCGCGGGCCGCCGGCCAGGCGCTGCAGCATCGGCAGGGTAAAGCCGGCGGTCTTGCCGGTGCCGGTCTGGGCGCTGGCCAGCAGGTCACCGCCCTTGAGGACGGCGGGAATCGCCTGATGCTGGATCGGGGTCGGGGTAGTGTAGCCCTGTGCCTCGACGGCACGGAGCAGTTCGGCACGCAGGCCGAGGTCGGAAAAGGTCATGCGGTCTCCGCAGAGACGCCCTGGTCGCGCCGCGTCGTATCGATGCGGTCAGTCCCTGGCCAAGGCGTGGAAAAGGAATC
>JAWWBV010000176.1:0-5843 GCA_033720795.1 Halomonas sp.
CCTGGCCGAGGCTGCCACCCAGGCCCTGGCGGAGATCGAACAGAAGCAGAAGCTGAATAACGGCGTCGAGACGCTGTATTTCGGCCTGTCGCTGGGCTCGGTACTGGTGCTAGCGGCGATCGGGCTGGCGATCACCGTCGGCGTGATGGGGGTGATCAACATGGCCCATGGCGAGCTGATGAGGCTCGGGGCCTACACCACCTGGGGCATGCAGCAGTTGCTGCATGCCCGGCCAGCCGGGGCTGGCGCTGATCCTGTCGATCCCCGCCGGCTTCCTGGTCGCGGCCCTGGCGGGGATCGCCATCGAGCGCAGCGTCATCCAGTTCCTCAAGGGGCGTCCGCTGGAGACCCTGCTGGCCACCTTCGGCGTCAGCCTGATCCTCCAGCAGCTGGTACGCACCCTGATCTCGCCGCTCAACCGCACCGTGGTATCGCCCGAGTGGATGAGCGGCTCGCTGATGATCAACGAGGGCCTGTCGCTGACCCTCAACCGTCTCTACGTGCTGGGCTTCGCGCTGGTGGTCTTCGCCGGCCTGATGCTGGTGATGCGTCGCACCCGGCTGGGCCTGGAGGTGCGCGCCGTGACCCAGAATCGCGCCATGGCCCGTTCCATGGGCATCCGCGCCACCCGCGTCGATATCCTGACCTTCGCCCTGGGATCCGGGGTGGCCGGTCTCGCCGGGGTGGCGCTGTCCCAGCTCACCAACGTGGGGCCCAACCTCGGCCAGAACTACATCATCGATTCCTTCATGGTGGTGGTGTTCGGCGGAGTGGGGAACCTCTGGGGCACCCTGGTGGCGGGCCTGTCGCTGGGCGTCATCAACCAGGTCCTGGAGCCCTGGGCCGGTGCGGTGCTGGCCAAGATCCTGGTACTCGTCTTCATCATCCTGTTCATCCAGAAGCGCCCCCGCGGACTCTTCCCGCAGAAGGGCCGGGCGGCGGAGGGCTGACCGATCATGTGGCTGACACGACCCTTTCACGAACGCGCGACACGCCTGTTTCTCGGCGTGCTGATCGCGGCCCTGGCCGTGGTCACCCTGCTCAACCTGGCATTGCCGGCGGGGCATCCGCTGCATGTCTCCACCTATACCGTGACGCTGCTCGGCAAATACCTGTGCTATGCGCTGCTGGCCGTGGCGGTGGACCTGGTGTGGGGGTACCTCGGCATCCTCAGCCTCGGCCATGGCGCCTTCTTTGCCCTGGGCGGCTACGCCATGGGCATGTACCTGATGCGCCAGATCGGCGACCGCGGGGTGTATGGCGACCCGGTGCTGCCGGACTTCATGGTCTTCCTCGACTGGCAGAGCCTGCCCTGGTACTGGCACGGCTTCGACATGGCCTGGTTCGCCTTCCTGATGGTGCTGCTGGCGCCGGGCTGCTGGCCCTGGTGTTCGGCTTCCTGGCCTTCCGTTCGCGGGTGACCGGGGTGTATCTGTCGATCATCACCCAGGCGCTGACCTTCGCGCTGATGCTGGCCTTCTTCCGCAACGAGATGGGCTTCGGCGGCAACAACGGCCTGACCGACTTCAAGGAGCTGCTGGGCTTCGACCTGCGCAGCGACGCCACCCGCCTGGGGCTCTTCCTGGCCACCGGCCTGGCCCTGGCCGCGGGCTACGTGCTGTGCCGGGCGATCGTCTCAAGCAAGCTCGGCCGGGTCTGCGTGGCCACTCGCGACGCCGAGGCCCGCACGCGCTTTCTCGGCTACCGGGTCGAGCGCTTCCAGCTCTTCGTCTTCGTGGTCTCGGCGATGCTGGCCGGGGTGGCAGGTGCCCTCTACGTGCCCCAGGTGGGCATCATCAATCCCGGCGAGTTCTCGCCGATCTTCTCCATCGAGATCGTGCTCTGGGTGGCGCTGGGCGGACGCGGCACCCTCTACGGCGCGGTGATCGGGGCGCTGCTGGTCAACTACGCCAAGACGGTGTTCACCGGCGCCATGCCGGATGCCTGGCTGTTCGCCCTGGGCGGCCTGTTCGTGCTGGTCACGGTGCTGCTGCCCAAGGGCATCGCCGGCCTGCTGGCCTATCGTCGCCGCCCCTCGACACGCCCGTCATCCCCAGACTCCGCTTCGCCCAGGGAGGCCTCGGCATGAATTTCTTCACCTCGCTGGCCGATCGCGACCACGTCTTCGACTTCCTGGTGCCGGCCGCCTCGCCGGTGGACGTGCGCCACGGCCCGATCCTCTACCTGGAGGGCGTGACCGTCAGCTTCGACGGCTTCAAGGCGATCGATGACCTCGATCTCACCATCGACGACGGCGAGCTGCGCTGCATCATCGGCCCCAACGGCGCCGGCAAGACCACCATGATGGACATCATCACCGGCAAGACCCGCCCCGACAGCGGCTCGGTCTGGTTCGGCAGCCGCCACAACCTGCTGGCCAAGAGCGAGCCCGAGATCGCGAGCCTCGGCATCGGGCGCAAGTTCCAGAAGCCCACGGTGTTCGAGGCGCTGACGGTGTTCGAGAACCTCGAGCTCGCCATGGCTGCCGACAAGCGCATCCTGCCCACGCTCACCGCGCGCCTGACCGGCGAGATCCGCGACCGCATCGAGGAGGTGCTCGTCACCGTCGGGCTCGTCGAGTGCCGCCAGCGCCCGGCCGGCATCCTCTCCCACGGCCAGAAGCAGTGGCTGGAGATCGGCATGCTGCTGATGCAGCGCCCCCGGCTGCTGCTGGTCGACGAGCCGGTGGCCGGCATGACCGAGCAGGAGATGGAGCGCACCGCGGAGCTGCTCACCGGCCTCGCCGGCAAGGGCAAGCAGTCCGTGGTGGTGGTCGAGCACGACATGGGCTTCGTGCGCTCCATCGCCCGCACGGTGACGGTGCTGCACCAGGGCAGCGTGCTGGCCGAGGGCAGCATGGATCGGGTCTCCCGCGACCCGAAGGTCGTCGAGGTCTACCTCGGCGCCGACCCCGACGAGGAGGCCGCCTGATGCTGACCGTCACGTCGCTCGACCAGTACTACGGCGAGAGCCACACCCTCTGGGACCTGGACCTCGAGGTGCCCACCGGCCAGTGCACCTGCGTGATGGGCCGCAACGGGGTGGGCAAGACCACCCTGATGAAGGCGATCATGGGCGAGGTGGCGGTGGCCTCCGGCAGCATCCTCTATGACGACGAGGTCGAGCTGACCCGCCGGCGCGTGGAGGAGCGCTCCCGGCTGGGCATCGGCTATGTGCCCCAGGGGCGCCAGATCTTCCCGCTGCTCACCGTGGAGGAGAACCTGCGTACCGGCCTGGCCGCCCGCCAGGACGGCCTGACCCGGATTCCCTCGCGGGTCTATGAGCTCTTCCCCGTGCTCGAGGAGATGAAGCATCGTCGCGGCGGTGACCTCTCGGGGGGGCAGCAGCAGCAGCTGGCCATCGGGCGGGCCCTGGTGCTCGAGCCGAGGCTGCTGATCCTCGACGAGCCGGGGGAGGGCATCCAGCCCAACATCGTGGCCCAGATCGGTGAGGTGATTCGCCGGCTGATCCGCGAGGATGGCCTCAGCGTGCTGCTGGTGGAGCAGAAGCTGCCCTTCGCCCGCCAGTATGCCGATCGCTTCGTGATCATGGATCGGGGCCGCCCCATGGCGCGCGGCGAGATCGCCGAGCTCTCCGAGGCCCTGATCCGCGAACACCTGACGGTCTAGCCGGACCCTGCCGCCGTGTCCCCGGGGCCGGGCCGCCACGTGCTCGTCGCCGGCGCCTGGCCCATGGCGCTGGCATGCACCTGAAGGGGGCGCCTGCCCGATGGCATTCATGCTTCTGGTGCGTCACCGGCGCCTTCCAGCACCTTTGCGGTGCGCAGGCATGCCAGGCCTGTTCCTCTTCTATTCATCCAATCTACTGAAAATATTGAAGTAAATTCGCCATTCACTGTTCTGGTACACCCCTTGCCAATGACAGGGCAGTGACCACTTTCCTGACAGGGCGGACTGCCATGACGGCCTTCCCGACACTCACGCCAGCGCCAGCCTCGGGGCACCGCTTCGATGCCGGTCGCCATTGGGCGGCCTCCCTGGACCTGGCCTTCGAGCGCCGCGACGGCGCGACCCGCATGACCCGCGCCCGCCACCACGGGCCATTGAGGGTCCAGCGCCCGTTCCACCCCGAGGGCCGTCAGGGCGCCTGCCACGTCTACCTGCTGCATCCGCCCGGCGGACTGGTCAGCGGGGACGCCCTGACCATCACCGCCCGGGTCGAGGCGGGCGCCCACGCCCTGCTGACGACCCCGGCCGCCAACAAGCTCTACCGGTCCGACAGCCATGGTGTCGCCTGGCAGCAGGCCACGCACCTCGAGGTCGCCGAGGAGGGCGTGCTCGAGTGGCTGCCCCAGGAGACCCTGGCCTTCGACGGCTCCCGGGGCGAGCAGCGCACCACCATCGCCCTGTCGGCGACGTCGCGCTGCCTGGGGTGGGAGGTGATGGCCCTGGGTCGCCCGGCCAGTGCGCTGCCCTTCGTCAGCGGACGCATCGAGCAGCGCTTCCACCTGACCCGCGACGGCCGCCCCCTGTGGCTCGAGCGTCAACCGCTGGACCCTCGCCATCCCCGCTTCGCCGGCCGCTGGGGGCAGGGCGGTGCCACCGTGCAGGCCACGCTCTGGGCGGTGGGCCTCGCGGACGCGCCGGGCGCGGTGGAGGCGCTGCGTGAGGACCTGCCCTCGAGCCCGTCATGGGCGGTGACGGTGCGCCACGGGGTGCTGCTGCTGCGCTACCTGGGCGCGGAACGCAACGAGGCCTGGCGCCTGTGTCAGCGGGCCTGGGAGCTCCTGCGTCCGCGACTGCTCGGCCTGCCCGCCCATGTCCCCCGCATCTGGTTGACCTGACCCCCTCTCGATGGAGATGCCCCATGGAACTGACACCCAGAGACAAGGACAAGCTGCTGCTCTTCTCGGCCGCCCAGCTGGCCGAGCGGCGGCGCGATCGCGGCCTCAAGCTCAACTACCCCGAGGCCGTGGCGCTGATCAGCTTCGAGATCCTGGAGGGCGCCCGCGACGGGCGCAGCGTCGCTGACCTCATGAGCTACGGTCGCGAGATCCTGACCCGGGACGACGTGATGGAGGGGGTGGCCGAGATGGTCGACGAGGTCCAGGTCGAGGCCACCTTCCCGGACGGGACCAAGCTGGTCACCGTGCATACGCCCATCGTGTGAGGAGCGCACCATGATTCCAGGCCAGTACCAGCTGCAGGACGGCGAGATCGAGCTCTGCCCGGGCCGCGATCGGATCACCGTCGAGGTGGCCAATACCGGCGACCGGCCGATCCAGGTCGGTTCCCACTATCACTTCGCCGAGGCCAACCCGGCCCTGACCTTCGATCGTGACGCCGCGCGGGGCTACCGCCTGGACGTGGCCGCCGGCACGGCGATCCGCTTCGAACCCGGCCAGGCGCGCGAGGTGACGCTGATTCCCTTCGTCGGGGAGCGTCGTATCTTCGGCTTCCGTGGCGACGTCATGGGCCGGCTCTCAGACGCGCCCGATGCCGCGCGCCCCCCGCAACCCGATTGCACGGATCAGGGAGAATCGTCATGAAGATAAGCCGCCAGGCCTATGCCGACATGTACGGCCCCACGGTGGGGGACAGGGTGCGCCTCGGCGACACCGACCTGTGGATCGAGGTGGAACGGGACGCCGCCCACTACGGCGACGAGGTGAAGTTCGGCGGCGGCAAGGTGATCCGCGACGGCATGGGGCAGAGCCAGCGCCACGACGCGGCGGTCATGGACACCGTGATCACCAACGCCCTGATCCTCGACTGGTGGGGCATCGTCAAGGCCGACGTGGGCCTCCAGGCGGGGCGCATCGCGGCCATCGGCAAGGCCGGCAACCCGGATACCCAGCCGGACGTCACGATCGTCATCGGCCC
>JAWWBV010000177.1:0-5824 GCA_033720795.1 Halomonas sp.
GGCCTGGGTCTGCTGCTGGAAGACAAGCAGATCCGCAAGATCCATGCCTCCTACGTCGGCGAGAACGCCCTCTTCGAGCAGCAGATGCTCAACGAGGAGATCGAGGTGGTGCTGACGCCCCAGGGCACCCTGGCCGAGAAGATGCGCGCCGGCGGCGCCGGAATTCCCGCCTTCTATACCGCCACCGGCTACGGCACGCCGATCGGCGAAGGCAAGGAGGTGCGCGAGTTCAACGGTCGCCACTACATCCTCGAGGAGTCGGTGGTCGGCGACTTTGCCATCATCAAGGGCTGGAAGGCCGACCGCTACGGCAACGTCGTCTACCGCGACACCGCCCAGAACTTCAACCCGATGGCCGCCACCGCGGGCAAGATCACCGTGGTCGAGGTGGAGGAGATCGTCGAGCCGGGTGAACTCAAGCCGGACCAGATCCACACCCCGGGCATCTACGTCGACCGCATCATCCAGGGCACCTTCGAGAAGCGCATCGAGAAGCGCACCGTGCGCGAGGGCTGACGCGCCCCGCACGTGACCACCGGCGATGGCCGGCGCTTTACCCGCTTCCCCCGACCTACAAGAGGCAACACGATGGCACTCACCCGCGAACAGATGGCACAGCGCGTGGCGCGCGAACTCGAAGACGGTTTCTACGTCAACCTGGGCATCGGCATCCCGACCCTGGTGGCCAACTACATCCCCGACGGCATCGACGTGATGCTGCAGTCCGAGAACGGCCTGCTCGGCATGGGGCGTTTCCCCACCGAGGAGGAGGTCGACCCGGACATGATCAATGCCGGCAAGCAGACCGTCACCGCCCGGCCGGGCGCGGCGATCTTCTCCTCCGCCGAGTCCTTCGCGATGATCCGCGGTGGCCACGTCGACCTGACGGTGCTCGGCGCCTTCGAGGTCGACCAGAACGGCAACATCGCCTCCTGGATGATCCCGGGCAAGCTGATCAAGGGCATGGGCGGCGCCATGGACCTGGTGGCCGGCGCCGAGAACATCATCTGCACCATGACCCACGCCTCCAAGCACGGCGAGTCCAAGCTGCTGGAGTCCTGCAACCTGCCGCTGACCGGCGCCGGCTGCATCAATCGCGTGCTGACCGACCTGGCCTACCTCGAGATCAAGGACGGTGCCTTCCACCTCAAGGAGCGCGCGCCGGGCGTCTCCGTCGAGGAGATCAAGGCGCTGACCGCGGGCAAGCTGGTGGTGCCCGAGCACGTGCCGGAGATGACCTTCGAGGCGTGATCCGGCGCCGCGCCCTTGCGTGAGGCGCTCGCCCAATGACGGCCCGGACCCTGCGTCCGGGCCGTCGTCGTTGGGCGAGGGGCTGGACTGCCGAAAAACTGATCACAGCGCTCTGGAGCCCTCGCCATCCGGGCCGCCGAGGCTTTCCCCGGGGTGATGCACAGCGTTATCCACAGATTCTGTGGATGATCCGGCTCAGGTGAGTTCGCAGCGGGTGTGGTGGGGCAGCAGCAGCTCGGCGGCGCGCTCCTGGTTGGCGCTGACCTGCTTCTGCACCAGCGCCAGGCCGCCCAGGCCGATGCGGTGCTCGTCGCCCTCGGCGAAGGCCAGGCGCTGCGAACGCGTGGCATAGAAGCGGTAGTCGAGCAGAGGCGAGACGGGGAAGAGGCCGTGATGGCGATCGTTACTGCCGCTGAGACCGGCCTGCCGCAACTGCCCGTCGAGGGTCTGGATGTCGTGGCCCAGCCGTTGGCAATCGAAGCCGACGTGGTGGACGCGCGGCCCCATCACTGAGAGCCACCCGGCCAGCGGGTGGGCGTCGTGCAGGGCCTGGTAGGTGTCCCAGTCGGGCATCGGCCAGGAGCGGCCGTGGCAGAGCAGGGCCTGGCTGCGTGCCTCCCTCGGGTCGGCGTCAGCGACCAACGCCTTCAGGCGCTCACGGGGCTGGCGCGACAGGGTGCCTAGCTGCAGCTCGGCAAGCAGCACCCAGCCGCCATGGTCCGGGGCACTGAGCAGGGTGGCGAGCAGGCCCCGATCGGCCATGCCGTAGCGCTGCTGGGGGCGATAGCCGAAGCGGACCAGGGTCGGGATCAGCGACTCCATGGCCCAGGGGCCATGATTGAGGGTCAGGATCGCCAGGTATTCCGCCGGCGTTTCCACCGGCCACAGCCTCAGGCCGCCGACGTCAGGATGGTGATGGACGTAGTCCAGCCACAGCTGCTGGACGAACTCTTCCCGTTGCATCGTGCCGTTTCCCCCGTCCGTGATGCCGCGTGCGCCTGGTCCGTTCCGCGTATGATGTGCGCCCGCAGCGCCAGTATAGGCAGCGTGGCCGGGAGCAAATTCAACGCGGCAAAGACGCAGTCATGCGGGAGCGGGTTAGGGCCACGAAAACGCCGCCACCCGAAGGGTGACGGCGTCGAGGACGGCGCGGTGGGCCGTCTCAGGCGCTGGCGCCCATCAGGTCGTTGGCGCGCACGTACTGATCGAACTCGGTGAAGCCGCCGACGTGGGTCTGGTCGACGAAGATCTGCGGCACGGTATGCACCGGCTGGCCGATGGTCTTCTCCAGGTCGGCCTTGGTGATGCCCTCGGCCTGGATGTCGACGTAGCGGTGACCCTCGATGGCGCCGGCGTTCTCGAGCCTCTCGGCCAGCGACTTGGCGCGGACGCAGAAGGGGCAGGCGGGGCGGCCGAAGATGACGACGAACATGAAGTGGCTCCTGGCACGACGAGGTGCGCGGCAATGGGTGATGGGAAAGGAGGGTCGGTATTGTGAAGGAGCGAGCGCCCTTTCGCCAATAGCCGCCGCCTTGGGCGGCGATGGCAGCGGGCTATCGGTGCTCGATGGATGTCGGCGGTTCGGCGATCGCCCTAGAGAGTGACCTCGCCGGCATCGGCACGACGCAGCAGGTCGCCGAGCGCCGCATGCACCTCGGGGGCGGTCACCAGCAGGTTCTCGCCGTAGAGATCCTCCGGAATCGCCGCCGGGACGGGGTAGAGGTGCCCGGTGCGAGCGCCGGCCTCGCGGGCGATCAGCCAGCCCGCGGCGCAGTCCCAGGGCGAGACGCTCTCGTAGTAGGCGTCGAGACGACCGCAGGCCACGTCGCACAGGTCCAGGGCAGCCGAGCCGTTGCGACGGACGTCCTGGCAGTAGCCGAGGACCGCGGTGAGGCGGCGCATCAGTGGCGGACGGCTGTCGCGCCGGTAGGGAAAGCCGGTGCCCACCAGGCAGTGGGTCAGGCGGTCGGTACGGCTGGTATGAATCGGTTCACCATTGCACCAGGCGCCCTGGCCGTCGAGGGCGGTAAAGGTCTCGTCCAGGAAGGGCGCATGCACGACCCCCAGGCGCGTCTTGCCTCTGCTGGCCCAGCCGATGGAGACCGCCACGTGATGCCGGCCATGGGCGAAGTTGACCGTGCCGTCGATGGGGTCCACCACCCACAGTGCCTGGGGCGTCGAGAGCGCCTCGCGGTCGGGCGCCAGCTCCTCGCTGAGGCGGGCCTCGTCGGGAAACCGGGCCTGAAGGCGTTCGCTGATCCGCGTGTCCACCTCGACATCGGTGTCGGTGACCAGCTCATGGCCGTGCTTGTAGCGATGGCCGAAGGCCTGACCCTGGCGGGCCTCGATGATCATCTGGCCGGCTTCGCGGGCGATATCGACGGCGATCTCCAGGCGCTGGGCGGGGGTCATGGCGGCTCCTTGGCGGGTCAGTATCGAACGGCTTTCATGCTAGCAGCTCGTCGTGACGCTGCCGAATGCCCGGGTGAGACCGTCAGGGTGCCCCGGCAGGTGCGAGCTCCTTCGTGATGCCCCTTCCTGAGAACCTGGTGTGTGAACTCTAGCCCGGCGACTATACTGGCGGCCTCGCCGAACCGGAGGACACCATGCAGGCATTGAGTGCCGCGCAGTATGCGCGGCTGGGGCGCCTGGCCGAGGCCTGGACGCGTCGCTACCTGAAGGACGCCAAGACCGAGCCCCACTTCAACCCGCGGCTCGCCGCGGATGCCCTCTGCTTTCAGCCCCATCCTCTGCCCGACGGCCGTCACGGCCTGCTCGGTGCGCTGGTCACGCCCGTGTCGCTGTCGCTGGTGCTGATGATCGACGACGAGGCCGCGCCGCCCGGCGAGCCGACCGATGAGCCGCGCCTGACCCTGGACCTGCCCTCGGGTCGCTACCCCTTCGCCTGGGAGCCCCTGGCAGCAGGTGACGATGGGCTGGGCGACGACGGTGGCGGCGAGGGAGGGCTGGCGGGCTGCTGGCGCTGCGCGCTTCTGGAGGATCTCTCCGACCTCGACTCTCGCCAGGCGGCCAGCCGGCTGGCGCAGCAGCTGATGGAGCGGGTCATGACGTCCCCGACGTCCGCCACCTGATGGATGACGCACTGCGTCATTCGCCTTATGCTGGTGGTGCAGCGCCAATCCCATGGGCGCCATGACAACCACAACATCACCATCACCGGGCCCAGCAGGGGCCTGCGCGGGGCGCGCCCCGTCGCCCCGGGACGAGCCGATCAAGAGGAGTCACGCATGACCGCTAACGCTTCCACCCCCCGCGTCGCCCTGGTCACCGGCACCAGCAGCGGCATCGGCGAGGCCGTGGTTCGCCACTTCTGCGAGCAGGGTCATCAGGTGCTGGCCGTGGACTTCAATCCGGCCGGCAAGGAGGTCGCCGAACGGGCCGGCGCGGCCTTCTTCCAGGCCGACCTGACCGATGGCGAGGCCTGCAAGGCGGCGGCGGAGGAGGCGATCAAGCGCTTCGGTCGCGTGGACATCCTGGTCAACAACGCGGGGATCCAGCATGTCTCGCCCATCGAGACCTTCCCCGAGGAGAAGTGGCGCCGGATCATCGACCTGATGCTGACCGCGCCCTTCCTGCTCACCCAGGCGGTGTGGCCGAGCATGCGCGAGAGCGGCTGGGGGCGCGTCGTCAACATCGCCTCGGTGCATGCCCAGGTGGCCTCGCCGGGCAAGGCCGCCTACATCAGTGCCAAGCACGGCATGATCGGCCTGACCAAGACCGCGGCGCTGGAGGGCGGTAGCCAGGGCATCACCGCCAACGCCATCTGCCCGGCCTACGTGAAGACGCCGCTGGTCGACAACCAGATCGCCGATCAGGCGCGGATGCATGGCATGGAGGAGCAGGAGGTGATCGAGAACATCATGCTCAAGAACGCCGCCGTGAAACGGCTGATCGAGCCCAGCGAGGTGGCGTCCCTGGTCGCCTACCTGGCCTCGGATCAGGCCGGCGCCGTCACCGGGGCGAGCTGGAACATCGACCTGGGCTGGACCGCCCAGTAACGGCGGCGAGCGGCAAGCGCCGAGTCACAAGCCAGCCCCGAGGCCATGACCTCGGGGTTGTTCGTTCGTCGGGAGCGGCCGAGCCCCCTGGCCGCCTCAGCGCCTGACCGGGCGCTTCTGCAGCTTGCGCTGCAGGGTGCGGCGGTGCATGCCCAGCGCCCTGGCCGTGGCGGAGATGTTGCCGTCGTGCTCCTGGAGCACCTTCTGGATGTGCTCCCAGGTGATGCGGTTGATCGACGGGGGGTGCTCGGCCACCTCCCGTTCCGGGTCACCCTCCTCCCGTGACAGCGCGGCGAGCACCTCGTCGGCATCGGCCGGCTTGCAGAGGTAGTTCACCGCGCCGAGCTTGATCGCCTCCACCGCGGTGGCGATGCTCGAGTAGCCCGTCAGCACGATCACCCGGCAGGCCGGCACGAGCTCCAGCAACTCGGGCAGCAGCTTGAGGCCCGACTCGTTCTCCAGCTTGAGGTCCAGGGTCGCCAGCTCGGGCTGATGACGACGCGCCAGGGAGAGCGCCTGGGCGGCGTCGTGGGCCACCATCACCTCGAAGCCAC
>JAWWBV010000178.1:0-5820 GCA_033720795.1 Halomonas sp.
CGGCCTCCAGCCGCGCCACCGCCCGCTCGACCGCGGAGCGATAGCCACCGCCGAACAGCAGCAGGTGGTTGAGCAGCGGATAGAGCTGGAACAGCGCCTCGCGCCTCGGCCAGTCGGCCGGGGCGCGGCCGTTCCAGTAGGCCTCGAAGAAGGCCTCCCCCGGCGCACCGAACAGCGTCAGCATGGCGAGATCGACCTCCGGATAGTGGCGGTAGACCGCCGGGTCGATGATCGCCGGCCCCTTGGGGGTGAAGAGCACGTTGCCCGACCAGAGATCGCCATGCACCAGGCTCGCCGGGGCGTCCGGCAGCCAGGCCTCGAGCCCGTGGGCGATGGCCTCGAGGCGCCGGCGCAGCGCGTCGTCCATGAGGCCGCGCTGCTGGCAGGCTTCGGCCAGGGGCAGCAGGCGCCGCTCGCGCTGGAAGGCGCGGCCATCGACGAGCGGCGCATTGGGCTGGGGCGTGCGGCCGCAGGCGTTGTCGTGCGGCCAGCCGTGGGCGTCGCCGGTATCGGCGTGCAGCGCCCGCAGCCCCTCGCCCAGGCGTGCCGCATCGTTCCCTGCGCGCCCGCGCTCCAGCGCCTCCATCACCAGCCAGCCATCACCCTCGGCCAGCACCTCGGGCACGATCAGCGGCGTGTCGGCCTGGCGCAGGGCGCGCAGGCCGTCGGCCTCGCCGGCCAGCCGCGCGGGATCGTCGCGCTTGATCACCACCGCCCCCTGGTCGGTCACGAGGCGCCGGACCTCGGCGATGTCGCCGCCGCCCAGGGGGACGGGCTCGCCCCGGGGCACCAGGGCCGCCGAGGCCAGCAGTCGCTCGAGGGTTCGCTCCATGGATCCTGCCTCCTTTACCGTGTCGTCTGCCCCGAGGGTCGCCAGCCCAGCCGACCCTGTCAAAGCACTCGACGCTGTCAAAGCACCGGGACGGCCGGGCGGCATCGAGCCAGGAACCAAAAAAAAACCGCCCCGAGGGGCGGCCAAGGAACACAAGCGGGAGGTAAAAAGCGGCTGGGACTCGTCAGGCGGGTCGCTGAAGCTTCACTCCGGCATCAGCACGCCGTCGATCACGTGGATGACGCCGTTGCTCGCCTCGATGTCCGCCTGAATGACGGTGGCATCGTCGACCATCACGCTGCCATCCATGGTGGTGATGGTGATGTCCTGGCCCTGCACGGTGGTGGCGCTGTCGGCGGCCATGGCGTCCTCGGCCATGATCTTGCCGGGCACCACGTGATAGGTCAGCACGGCCTGCAGGGTCTCCTGGTTCTCGGGCTTCAGCAGGTCCTCGACGGTGCCCTCGGGCAGCGCGGCGAAGGCCTCGTCGGTGGGAGCGAAGACCGTGAAGGGCCCCTCGCCCTGGAGGGTCTCGACCAGCTCCGCCGCCTGGACCGCGGCGACCAGCGTCTCGAACTGGCCGGCGCCCGCGGCGGTGTCGACGATGTCCTTCTTCATGCCGTGGTTGTCGGCCTGGACGCCGCCGGCGAGCATCAGGCCCAGCAGGCCGACGCCGAGGGCACGGGTCACGGGAGTGGTGAAGGGGGCAGCGATAGACGCAATATGGGTCTTCATGGGGGGCTTTCCTCTTGTTGAACCGCGGACGCATCTCGCCCGGCGGAGGTAACTCGCTCTTGGCTGGGAACACCCGGCGGAGGCCTCTCTACCTCAACCTGTACGAAACTTATACTCTGTATAGTATTTGGACAAGTATTATTTTTCTCCGCGGCCTCAAGGCTGACGACGCCGGTGCGATATGGCACAACGGAGAGGCACATTTCCCGAGAGGAGTCACGACCATGTACAAGCTGGCCTTCTTCGTGCCGATGGCCGACGCCGAGGCCGTCAAGGAAGCCGTCTTCGCCACCGGGGCGGGGCGCATCGGCGACTACGAGGCGTGCTGCTTCCAGACCCCGGGCACCGGGCAGTTCCGCCCGCTGCCGGGGGCCGACCCGCACATCGGGCATGTCGGCGACCTGGAGCGGGTCGAGGAGCTGAAGGTGGAGCTGGTCTGCGAGGATGCGCTGATCCGCGAGGCGGTGGCCGCCCTGCGGCGGGCCCACCCCTACGAGGAGCCGGCCTTCGACGTCTGGCGGCTGGAGACCTGGTGAGCGTCGCGCGCCCCCGGGAAGACCGGCGGCTGGAGACGCGCCGCGGCTCGGCCTATGATGCGAGGCCGCATAGCCCGTTCACGATCAGGAGGTTTCCCCCATGCCCATCGCCATGATCACCGGTGCCACGTCCGGCTTCGGTCGCGCCGCCGCCCGGCGCTTCGCCGACGCCGGCTGGTCGCTGATCCTCACCGGCCGCCGCCAGGAGCGGCTGGACGCCCTGAAGCAGGAGCTCGCCGAGCGTGTGGAGGTGCTGACCCTGACCCTCGACGTGCGCGATGCCGAGGCGGTGAAACACGCCGTCGACTCGCTCCCCGAGGCGTTTCGCGGGGTCACCTGCCTGGTCAACAACGCCGGCCTGGCGCTGGCGCCCCAGCCCTCGCAGCAGGTCGACCTGGCCGACTGGCACACCATGATCGACACCAACGTCACCGGCCTGGTCAACGTGACCCATGCCATGCTGCCGCTGCTGATCGCCACCGGCACGGGGGCCAGCATCATCAACATCGGCTCGGCGGCGGCCAAGTGGCCCTACGCCGGCGGCCACGTCTACGGCGCCACCAAGGCGTTCGTCGAGCAGTTCAGCTACAACCTGCGCTGCGACCTGCAGGGGACCGGCGTGCGGGTCACCGACATCGCCCCGGGGCTCGCCGAGACCGAGTTCACCCTGGTGCGCACCAAGGGCGACGAGGCCGCCTCCGAGGCGCTCTACGGCGACACCACGCCGCTGCAGGCCGAGGACGTCGCCGAGCAGATCGTCCACGTGGCGACGCTGCCCGCGCACATCAACATCAACTTCCTGGAGATCATGCCGACGCGGCAGAGCTGGTCGCCGACCCACGTCGAGCGGGATTGAGGGTCAGGCACTGCCCCCTTCAAGCGCTGCCGAAGTAGCGCTCGCGGTCCTCGGCGGTGATGTCGCTGACGTGCAGGGGAAAGGCCGCCTCTCGCCGGTCGGCGTAGAAGTGGCGCAGGGTGCGCTCGATGGTCGGGAAGGCGAGCTCGTCCCAGGGGATCTCGTGCTCCTCGAAGAGCGCCACCTCGAGGCTCTCGGGGCCGGCGTCGAAGCCACCGGCGAGGTCGGCGCGGAAGATCATGTAGACCTGGTCGATGTGCGGCAGGTTGATCAGCGTGTAGAGGTTGTGGATCTCGACCTCGGCGCAGGCCTCCTCACGGGTCTCCCGGGCCGCCGCCTCGACGGTGGTCTCGGCGTTCTCCATGTAGCCCGCCGGCAGGGTCCAGTAGCCCTTGCGCGGGGCGATGGCGCGGCGACACAGCAATACCCGGCTGCCGCTCACCGGCAGGGTGCCGGCGACGATGCGCGGGTTCTGGTAGTGGATGGTGCCGCACTCGTCGCAGCAGTGGCGGGGACGATCGTCCCCGTCCGGAATCGCGAAGCGCACGGTATGGCCACAGTGACTGCAGAAGTTCATGGCGCTCCCTGGCAGGCCGGAGGGCGGCATGACGGCCGCCCGGTCAGGGCTTGACGCCGCTCATGGCGGCCGAGTAGAAGGAATCAAACCCGATGGAAGCCCCATGTTAGAGAACCTTCGTGAACGCCTGCAAGCACACCGACCGCGCCGGATCGGCCTGCGCCTGCCCGAGGCGTCGGTGTTGCTGCCCATCGTCGACCGCCCCGAGCCGACCCTGCTGTTCACCCGACGCGCCGGCCACCTCGCGACCCACAGCGGCCAGGTCGCCTTCCCCGGCGGCAAGCGTGAGCCGGGCGACGCCGACCTGCTGGCCACGGCGCTGCGCGAATCCCGCGAGGAGATCGCCCTGCCCCCCGAGCGCGTGGAACTGCTCGGGCGCCTCTCGGACGTGCTCTCGCTGCACGGCCTCAAGGTCACGCCCTGGGTGGGAGTGATCCCGCCCGATCTGCCGCTGATCCCCGACCCCGGCGAGCTCGACGCCATCTTCGAGGTGCCGCTGACGCACTTCCTCGAGGACCAGCGCACCCACACCGACGTGATCCGCGTGGACGGCCGGGACTACTACGTGCCCAGCTACCGCGCCGATGGCCACGTGATCTGGGGGCTCTCGGCGATGATGCTGGTGGAGCTGCTCGCCGAGGGCTTCGCCATGCCGATCAGCCTCTTCGAGCGCCCGCCGGGCGAATTGATCCACCTTCCCGAACGCCGAGTCTCCCGCCCATGATGCCGACACGCGACGCCTTCGCCACCGCCCTGCCCCGCGCCCGCCTGGCCGAGCTGGTCGATGCCCTGGTGGAACAGGGCTGGTACGTCGGCGAGGCCTTCATCCCCGCGGAGCTGTGCGCGGCGCTGCATCACGAGATCGGCGCCATGGCCGAGCACGAGGCACTGGAGGCCGCCGGCATCGGCCGCGGCCAGGAGCACGCCCTGCGCCGGGACATCCGCGGCGACGCCATCCGCTGGCTGGACCGCGAGAGCCAGGCCCGGCGACAGTATCTGGACGCCATGGGCGAGCTGCAGCAGGAGCTCAACCGGGCGCTGTTCCTGGGGCTCTTCGAGTACGAGGCGCACTTCGCCCACTATCCGCCCGGCGCCTTCTACAAACGCCATGTCGACAGCTTCCGCGGCCGCGCCAACCGCGTGGTCTCCACCGTGGGCTACCTGAACCCCGACTGGCCCGCGGACGGCGGCGGCGAGATGGTGATCTTCGCCGCCGACGACCCCGATCGCGAGGTGGCCCGGGTGCGCCCACAGGCCGGCACCTTCGCCTGCTTCCTCTCCGACAGCGTGCCCCACGAGGTGCTGCCGACCCGCCTGCCGCGCTCGAGCATCGCCGGCTGGTTCCGGCGCAACGCTTCGCTCGGCGGCCTGGTGGACCCGGCGCGCTGATGGCAAGCGCAGGCGACCAGGGAGAGACCGAGCGGCTCAGGGCGCGCTGCTTGGCGCTGGAAGCGGAAAAAGCGGCGCTGGAGGCGCAGAACGCGGCGCTGGACGCCGAGAAGCGCCACTACCAGTGGCTGGCCGACAGCACCACCGACCTGATCTCCCGCCACGCCCGGGACGGCACCTTCCTGTTCGCCTCGGCGGCGGCCCGGGACCTGCTCGGCTACGCCCCCGAGGAGCTGATCGGCATCTCCGCCTACGATCTCTTCCACCCCGCGGACCTCGAGGAGCTGCTCAATAAGTCGCCGCGCATCTACTACCACGACGGCTTCTACCAGCAGACCTACCGCTTCCGCGCCAAGGACGGCCACTACGCCTGGTTCGAGACCACCAGCCGCACCCGCCGCGACCCCGCCACCGGGGAGCTGCTGGACGTGCTCTGCGTCTCCCGGGACGTCGGTCGGCGCCTGGAGGCCGAGGCCCACCGCGAGCGCCTCGCCCGGGTGGTGGAGTCGACCACCGACTACGTGCTGTTCCTCGACGGCGAGGAGCGCATCTTCACCGCCAACGAGGCGGCCCGGCGCCTGCTGGCCCGCCCCGGCCGGGACCGCCCGAACCGAGACGGGAGAGAGGAGGAGGCCCTGCGCCTCGAGCAGGCCTATACCCCCGAGTCGCTGGCCGTGCTGCGCGAGGTCGTGCTGCCCGCCGTGGCCCGCTACGGCTCCTGGAGCGGCGAGCTCGCGATGTGCGGCCCCCGCGGCCCCGTGCCGGTGCTCAGCGTGGTGATGGCCCACCGCGGCCCCGCCGCCGAGCCCGACCACCTCTCGCTGATCAACCGCGACATCGGCCTGCGCAAGGCCGCCGAGGCCCAGGAGCGACGCCACCAGGCGCAGATCGCCCA
>JAWWBV010000179.1:0-5744 GCA_033720795.1 Halomonas sp.
AGCCGTCCTCGGGCCAGCCGGCGTCGCCGGGGTCGATGCCCTGCACCCGGGCCTGCACCGAGCGCGCCAGGTTGGCGATCTGGGCGCCGGCGTCGTTGTAGTAGAACTCGCGGGTCACGTCATGGCCGGTGGCCTCGAGCAGCCGGCAGATGCAGTCGCCGATCGCCGCCCCGCGGCCGTGGCCGACGTGCAGCGGTCCGGTGGGGTTGGCGGAGACGAACTCCACCTGCACCTTGCGCCCCTTACCCGCCAGGTTGCGGCCGAAGGCGTCGCCGGCCTCGAGCACCTGGCGCACCACCTGGGCGGCGGCGTCGGTGGCGGCGAAGAAGTTGACGAAGCCGGGGCCGGCGATCTCGACCTTCTGCACGGCGTCGCTCTCCGGCAGCGCGGCGACCAGGGTCTCGGCCAGCTCGCGGGGCTTCTTGCCGGCCGGCTTGGCGAGCATCAGCGCGAGGTTGGTGGCGTAGTCGCCGTGGGCCTTGTCGCGGGTCGGATCGACCTTGATGGTGGGGGCGATCTCGGCGGGCACGACGCCCTGTTGCCGGAGGTTGTCCAGGGCGCCCTCGAGCAGCGCGATGATGGTCTCTTTCATGGAAGTGTCCGGTGTCCTGTGGCGGGGGCGATGCGGTGCGACCGCCCGGGCGAGTCTGGGGCGCCATTATCGGCAATCGGCGCCGGGCTTTAAAGGTGTGGTGTCAGGCCAGGGTCTGCGGATCGATGTCCAGCGACCAGCGGACCCGCCGCGCCTCGGGGCGGGCCTCCAGCCAGGCGATCAGCCAGGCGCCGGCCTCGTGGAGCCGGCTGCGGCGCGCGGCGGAGAGCATCAGCTGCAGGTGGTAGCGGTTCTGGCGCCGCTCCATGGGCGCCGGCACCGGCCCCAGGCAGTCGACCTCGAGGCCGCGCTCGACGAGCCAGCCGCGCAGCGCCTCGGCCGCGAGGCTCCCGAGTTCGGTCACCGCCTCCTCGCGGGGCGCCTCCAGGCGCAGCAGGGCCAGGAAGCGGAAGGGCGGCAGCTGGGCGGCGCGGCGCTCCTCGAGCAGCTGGGCGGCCAGGGCATCGTAGCCGGCGTCGGCCAGCAGGCGCAGGTGCGGGTCGTCGGTGTGCATCGTCTGCACCAGCACCCGGCCGGGATGGGCGGCGCGCCCGGCGCGCCCCGCCACCTGCTCGAGCAGCTGGGCGCTGTGCTCGAGTGCCCGGAAGTCGCTGGCGTAGAGGCCGGCGTCGGCGTTGACCACCACCACCAGGGTGACGTGGGGCAGGTGGTGGCCCTTGGCCAGCATCTGGGTGCCCACCAGCAGGCAGGGCTCGCCGCGGCGCACCTCGGTCAGCACCTGCTCGAGGGCGTCGCGGCGCCGGGTGCTGTCGCGGTCGATGCGGTGCACCGGCGCCTCGGGGAAGAGCGCCGCCAGGGTCTCCTCGGTACGCTCGGTGCCGCTGCCCAGCGGGCGCAGGTCGATGCTGCCACAGTCGGGGCAGGCATCGGGCAGGGCGCGGCGGCGGTCGCAGTGGTGGCAGGCCAGCAGCGGCGGCTGCCGGTGCA
Organism: Halomonas sp.; assembly: GCA_033720795.1. Classification (GTDB taxonomy): domain Bacteria; phylum Pseudomonadota; class Gammaproteobacteria; order Pseudomonadales; family Halomonadaceae; genus Halomonas. The sequence continues at coordinate 1,541 of JAWWBV010000179.1, forward strand.
GGGTCATGCGGGCATCGCAGTGGTCGCACTCGGCCAGCCAGCCGCAGGCGTGGCAGGCCAGCGTCGGGGCGAAGCCGCGGCGATTGATGAAGACCAGCACCTGGTGGCCGGCGGCCAGGGTCTCGCCGATGGTCTCGATCACCGGCGGGATGAGTCCGGCCCGGCGCTGGCGGCCGCGCAGGTCGGTAAGCTCCAGGCGCGCCGGGGCATGGCGGCTGGCGCGCCGCGTCAGGCGCAGGTGGCGGTAGTCGCCGGCCTGGGCGCGCTGCAGGGTCTCCAGCGACGGCGTGGCCGTGCCCAGCAGCAGCGGGATGCGGTGATGGTGGGCACGGGCCACGGCGAGGTCGCGGGCGTGGTAGCGAAGCCCGTCCTGCTGCTTGAAGGAGCCGTCGTGCTCCTCGTCGACGATGATCACGCCGGGCGCGGCCAGCGGCGTGAAGATCGCCGAGCGGGTGCCGATGACGATGGGCGCCCGGCCGCTGGCGGCCGCCTCCCAGGCGTCCAGGCGCTCGTGGTCGGTGAGCCCCGAGTGCAGCGCCACCACCGGCACCCGGAAGCGGCTGCGAAAGCGCGCCAGGGTCTGGGGGGTCAGGCCGATCTCGGGGACCAGCACCAGCGCCTGGCGCTGGCGCCCGATGACCGCCTCGATGAGCTGCAGGTAGACCTCGGTCTTGCCGCTGCCCGTGACCCCGTGGAGCAGGCAGGGGTGGAAGGCGTCGAGGTGCTCGTGCAGGGCGGCCAGCGCGGTGGCCTGCTCGCCGGTGAGGGGCAGGGCGGGCTCGGCCAGCAGCTGGCCGTCGTCGCTCGGCGCGCCGCCCGAGAGCGGCTCCTCGTGGCGGATGACCAGGCCCTTGTCGACCAGGGCGCGCAGCTGCTCGCGGGTGAACGACTGGGCGAGGATCGCCTGGCTGACCAGGCCGTGGGGGTGCTGGCGCAGCATGGCGAGCAGCTCGGCCTGGCGGGGCGCCCGGCCGAGGCCCGGCGGGTCGGCCTGCGCGCCGGCCGGCGTCACGCACCAGCGCTCGCGGGTGCGCGAGGCCAGCGCGCGCCCCTGGCGCAGCAGCACCGGCATGGCCTGGTGCAGGGTGTCGCCGAGGGCGTGCTGGTAGTAGCGGGCGGTGAAGCGGCAGAGCCACAGCCAGTCGACCGGCAGCGGCGCCTCATCGAGGCAGGCGTCCACCGGCTTGAGGTTCGGCAGCGGCAGCTCGCTGGTGTCGCGGCACTCCACCACCACGCCGACGACCTGGCGCCGGCCGAACGGGACCCGCACCCGCAGCCCCGGCTGCCAGCCGCCGGGGGGCGTCTCGCGGCCGGGGCGGTAGTCGAACAGGCGGCGCAGCGGCGAGGGCACGGCGACGCCCAGCACGCGGGGCGCGGGCGGATGGGGGGAATCGGGCAATTGGCCTCCGGCGTGGGCTCTGCTAGAATACTTCGCCGCTGTGGACACCCTGGGTGCCTGGCGGCAACCGGTTCGCATGTACAGACAACCCGTATGCGGTGCCTGGCAGAAGATCAGGTGGCGGCATACAGCTTCGTGAGGCTCAAGATGAAACAAGGTATCCACCCGGATTACAAGACGGTCAACGTGACCTGCTCCTGCGGCGCCACCTTCGAGGTCGGCTCCACCTCTGGCCACGACTTCTCCCTGGACGTCTGCTCCCAGTGCCACCCCTTCTACACCGGCAAGCAGAAGCAGGCGACCACCGGCGGTCGCGTCGAGCGCTTCAACAAGCGCTTCGGTGCCGCCATCAAGCGCTGAGCCGACCGGCACATCGCTGTCTCGAGAAACCCGCCCACCGAGGCGGGTTTCTTCGTGTCTGGCCCCTGGTGTCCAGGCCCGCTGCCCGCGCCGCCGCCATGATAAGGAAAACGTTATGGCTGGCGCGCCCAGCTATAAGTTTCGACAAATGACCTTCAACGTCTGCAAACGAGGCGGGAACGGGGCTCATGTTGGGCGAGTTGAGGCCCCCGGTGTTCTTGTATACACTGACTGGCCCATCATCGGTTACCGGATACTCTCAGCATGACGGACGCGAAGAAGCAGGCGGCGCTGGATTACCACGCGAAACCTTTCCCGGGGAAGCTGTCAGTGGAGCTCACCAAGCCCACCGCCAGCGCTCGGGACCTGTCCCTGGCCTACAGCCCCGGGGTCGCCGAGCCGGTACGCGAGATCGCCAATGATCCGGAGAACGCCTACCTCTATACCGGCAAGGGCAACCTGGTCGCGGTGATCTCCGACGGCAGTGCCATCCTCGGCCTCGGCAACCTCGGCCCCCTGGCGAGCAAGCCGGTGATGGAAGGCAAGGGCGTGCTGTTCAAGCGCTTCGCCGGCATCAACTCGGTGGATGTCGAGGTCAATGCCGAGAGTCCTCAAGCCTTCATCGACACCGTGGCGCGCATCGCCGACACCTGGGGCGGCATCAACCTCGAGGACATCAAGGCCCCGGAGTGCTTCGAGATCGAGCAGGCGCTGGTCGAACAGTGCAGCATCCCGGTCTTCCATGACGACCAGCATGGCACCGCCATCGTTACGGCCGCGGGCATGCTCAACGCCCTGGATATCGCCGGCAAGTCGCTGGACAGCGCCCGCATCGTCTGCCTGGGCGCCGGCGCGGCCGCCATCGCCTGCATGAAGCTGCTGGTCTCCTGTGGCGCGCATCCCGAGAACATCGTGATGCTCGACCGCAAGGGCGTGATCCACAGCGGCCGCGAGGATCTGAACCAGTACAAGGCGATGTTCGCCGTGGAGACGGACAAGCGCACCCTGGCCGACGCCATCGACGGCGCCGACGTCTTCGTCGGCCTCTCCGGCCCCGGCCTGATGAGCGCCGATCACATCCGCAGCATGGCGCCCAACCCGGTGGTCTTCGCCTGCACCAACCCGGACCCCGAGATCCATCCCGACCTGGCCCGCGAGGTGCGTCCGGACGTGATCATGGCCACCGGTCGCTCCGACTACCCGAACCAGGTCAACAACGTGCTGGGCTTCCCGTTCATCTTCCGCGGGGCGCTCGACGTGCGCGCCACCCGCATCAACGAGGAGATGAAGGTCGCCGCCGTCCACGCGCTGAAGGACCTGGCCCGCGAGCCGGTGCCCCAGGCGGTGCTGGAGGCCTACGAGATGGACGAGATGAGCTTCGGCCCCAACTACATCATCCCCACCCCGGTGGACATCCGCCTGCTGGAGCGGGTGCCGGCGGCGGTGGCCCAGGCGGCGGTGGACTCCGGGGTGGCGCGCAAGCCCTATCCCTCCCACTACCCGCTGCGCTCGGCGGAGGACGTCTACGGCGTCTGAGCCGCTGACGCCGCCTTTCATGCAGCATGACGATGCCGGCCCTCGGGCCGGCATCGTCGTGTCTGGGCGTCCTACCAGTTGTAGAGCAGCGAGGCGGAGGGGGTGCGATCGGTGCGGGCCTCGGCGTCTTCGGGGGGGCGCGAGGTGTCCTTGATCTCGTGGGAGAGCTTAAGGGCCAGGTGGGCGTTGAGGCGCGCGGTGAGCGCGGTCAGCGAGCGCGAGGTGACGTTGGCGTCGGTGGCCTCCACCGAGAGCTCCTGCTCGAGGCTGGCGGTCTCCGAGAAGTCCCAGACGTAGGCCAGGGCGCCATAGGCCACGCCCAGCGATTCGTCTTCCTTGCCCACGATGCGGTCGTAGCGATAGCCCGGCCCGGCCTCCAGCGAGAGCCGCTGGTGCTCGTCGTCGATCAGGTCGCGGCCGTAGCCGCCGATGGTGGTGAACTGCTGCTCGTAGCCGCTGAAGCGGTCGCGGTCCCAGCGGGCGAAGCCGAACAGGTAGTGGGGACCCTCGAGGTCGAAGCGCTCGCGGCCGGCGACCAGGTACTGCTCGGCGCTGGTCTCGTCGTCGCGGGAGACGTTGCGTACCTCGCCGCGCAGGGTATGGGTCCACTTTCCGGTCAACCAGGTGAGTCGGCCCTTGGCGATCAGGGTCTGGCTGTCGGTGTTGCCCGACAGGTGGGTGTAGCCCAGCTCGGCGCTGCCGGTGAGCCCCTCGGCGTGCTTCTCGGGCGGCGGGGGCGCGTAGAAGGGGCTGGCATGACCGCCTCCGGCGATCGCCATCAGCCCGCCGATGGCCAGCCAGTGAGGCAGTCGGGGGGAGGGTGTGGGGTACGGCATGGTCGATCTCTGGGGTTGCCGCTGTCGGCGTCTGCCGACGCGGCGCCTTCGGTGCATGGGTCGGGGGGGCGGG
>JAWWBV010000180.1:0-5690 GCA_033720795.1 Halomonas sp.
AAGCACGTGCCCCGGGCCGGGATGCCTGTTATAAGTGAAAGACAAGCGGCAAGCGTCCTGCCATTCGGCGGGGGTGTTTCACGCGGACATGGCTCTGCGCTGGCGCCAAAGCGTCGCTGGGAGATGAACAGGTGATGGCTTCCCAACACCCCGTGGCACCCGGCCGCATCGTGGCCATCGGCGGCGCCGAGGACAGGACCTCCGATCTCGAGATCCTGAGAGAGGTCTTTGCCCTCGCCCCCGAGGGCCATGACGAGGTCGCCATCATCGCCACCGCGAGCGGCATTCCCGACGAAGTACTACCCGACTACGAAGCGGCCTTCTCTCGCCTGGGCGCCAGCCGCGTCCATTTGCTGGGTATCCGGGACCGCAAGCAGGCGGCCGAGGCCGACACCGTTCGCCTGATCGAACGCAGCGGCGTCATCTTCTTCACCGGCGGTGACCAGCTGCGCCTGACCAATGTCCTGGGGGGATCGCCGGTCCTGACCGCCATCCGCCAACGCCTGAAGGAAGGAGCGGCCGTCGCCGGCACCAGTGCCGGCGCGGCGGCCATGCCAGGGACCATGATCTACAACGGTGCCGCCGCCGATGCCCTGCGCAAGGGCGCCGTCAACATGACCTTCGGTCTGGGGTTGGTCGATGGCCTGATCATCGACAGCCACTTCCTCGAGCGGGGGCGCTTCACCCGCCTGATGGAGGTCGGGGCGAGCAACCCCGAGCATCTGGGAGTAGGGCTTGGCGAGGATGCCGGCGTGATCATCCACCCGCACGGTATTCTCGAAGCCATCGGCCCGGGACACGTCATCCTCATCGACAGCCGGGACCTGGCGAGTTCGAATATCGCCGACCTGTCGATGGGCGAACCGGTGGCCATCGAGCATTTGATCCTCCATGCGCTGGTCAGCGGCCACGGGTTCGACGTCGAGGCGCGGCGCTATCTCGTCCCCCACGAGCTCGGCGCCATGCTCGCGGAGCGTCGATGAACATTCTCGAGCACCGGGCCCTGCGCGGCCCGAACTACTACAGCCGCTACCCGACGATCTTCATGCGCCTGGACATCGGGGACCTCGAAGAAAAGCCAAGCGATCTCGTCCCCGGTATCGTCGAGCGGCTTACCGCCCTGCTGCCGACCCTGCAGGAGCACCGTTGCTCGGTCGGCCGGCCCGGCGGCTTCCTCGAGCGGCTGGAGCGCGGCACCTGGGCCGGCCATGTCGTCGAGCATGTCGCCATCGAGCTGCAGAACCTGATCGGCTTCTCGGTGGGCTACGGCAAGACCATCGACAGCTACGAGGCCGGCATCTACAACGTGGTCTACCGCTACCGGGATGAGGCCTGTGGCCTGGCCGCCGGCGTCGAGGCCGTCGACCTCGTCGAGCGACTGTTCGCCGGCGAGGCGATCGACATGCCGGCGATGGTCGACCGCCTCAAGCAGGTGCGCGACGCCCACATGCTGGGACCCTCCACGGCAGCGATCGTCGACGCCGCCAACCGGCGGGGCATTCCCCATACCCGCCTGAGCGAGGAGAACAGCTACATCCAATTCGGTCACGGCCATCGGCAGCAGCGTATCCAGGCGACGGTGACCGGCCGCACGGACCTGATCGGCTACGGCATCGCCGACGACAAGGAGTGGACCAAGCAGGTCCTCGGCGATGCCGGCATTCCGGTCCCCCAGGGGCGGATGTGCGGCTCCTTCGATGAGGCGCTAGATACCGTCCGCGACATCGGCTATCCCGTCGCGGTGAAGCCGGTCATCGGCAACCATGGCCGCGGCGTGAGCACCAACATCGAGGACGATCCGTCGCTGCGTGATGCCTTCGAGATCGCCGCCCGTCGCAATCCCTCGGTGATCGTCGAGCAGTACATCCGGGGCGAGGACCATCGCCTGCTGGTCATCGACAACAAGCTCGTGGCCGCGGCCCGGCGCCGCCCGGCGCATGTGGTCGGCAATGGCGTCGCTACCCTGCAGGCCCTGGTCGACGCGGAGAACCGGGACCCGCGTCGCGGCATCGGTCACGAGAACCTGCTGACCCAGATCGCGCTGGACGAGCAGTCGCTGCGGCTGATCGGCCAGCAGGACCTGACCCTGCAGAGCATCATCCCGGCCGGCGAGATGGTCTTCCTCAAGCCCACGGCCAACCTCAGCACCGGGGGCACGGCCACGGACGTGACCGACGATGTGCATCCGGAAGTGCGCTACGTCGCCGAGCGGGTCGCGCGGCTGGTAGGGCTGGACATCATCGGCATCGACCTGCTGGCCGAGACCCTCAGCCGTCCCCTGGAGGAGCAGTCCGCCGCCGTGGTCGAGGTCAACGCCGGACCCGGCTTTCGAATGCACCTGTCGCCCACCCACGGGGAGGGCCGCGATGTGGGTCGCCCGGTGATCGACATGCTGTTCCCCGACAGCGAGGCCTCGGGGCGCATCCCCATCGCGGCGATCACCGGCACCAATGGCAAGACCACCACCGTGCGCCTGCTCTCGCACCTCCTGCGCCAGGCGGGACGTAATGTCGGCATGGCCTGTACCGGGACCATCGAGGTCGACAACCATGTGATCCTGCGCGGTGACTACAGCGGGCCCCAGGCGGCCGCGATCGTGCTGCGCGAACCCACGGTCGAGTGCGCCGTGCTCGAGGTCGCCCGCGGCGGCATCATGCGCCGCGGCCTGGGGTTCGACGAGTGCGACGTGGGCGTATTGCTCAACATCGCCAGCGATCACCTGGGTGAGCATGATATCCACACCCTCGACGAGCTGGCGCGCTGCAAGACCGTGGTCATCGATGCCGTGCGCCAGGGCGGGACGGCCGTGCTCAATGCCGATGACCCCAGGGTGCTGGCCGGCCAGGAGTGGGCCCGGGGCGATATCACCTTCTTCACGCTGGACCCCGACTCGCGCCCCGTCCGTCGGCATGTCCGCGATCAGGGAGTCGCCTTTACCGTCCACAACGAACGCATCGTGATGCGCCAGGGCCATGTCGAGGCCGAGGTGATCCCGGTGGTGGACGTGCCGATCACCTTCGAGGGCCATGCCCGCTTCAATGTCGCCAATGCCCTGGCCGCCAGCGCGGCCGCCAGCGCCCTGGGCCTCTCCATCGCCGACATCCAGCGGGGCCTGCAGACCTTCCACCCCACCCCGGGGCAGAACCCCGGCCGCACCAACCTCATCGACGCCGACGGCATGAAGGTGCTGATCGACTACGGGCACAACGTGCCGGCGCTCGAGGCCTTGAGTGAACTGGTCGGCTGCATTCCGGCCCGGCGACGCATCAGCGTGGCCAGCGCCCCGGGGAATCGCCGCGACGAGGACCTGTTCACGCTCGGCACGCTGCTCGCCCGAATGCACGACGTCCTCTTCATCTACGAGACCGACGCCCGCGGACGCGCCCCCGGTGACGCCGCCCGACTGCTGCGCGACGGTGCCGAATCCGTCCCGGGTGCCTGCCGGGTGGAGGTCATCATGGAAGAGTCCCGGGCCGTCGACCGGGCCTTCGATGAGGCAGGCGAAGGCGACCTGCTGGTGCTGCTGATCGATGATGTCGAGGGCGCCATCGAGCGCCTGAAGGGTCGCCGCTTCTCGCCGCCGGCGGGGACTGTCCCCGAGGATCCGTCGCCATGATGCCCCTCGATGGTCGTGACGCCCCCCTGCTGACCCTGCTGCGCGTCGGACGCCTCTTCGCACCGGAACCGCTCGAGGCGACCGAGATCCTGATCGCCGACGGCCGGATCGCGGCCCTGGGGCGAGAGCTCGAGGTCCCGACGGGCTGGCCGGTGCGGGTCGTGGAGGCGCGTGATCTCGTCGCCGTTCCCGCCTTCATCGACCAGCACGTGCATGTGACCGGCGGCGGTGGCGAGGGAGGCTGCGGCACCCGCTGCCCGGAGATCACGGCCCATGAGATTGCGTCCATGGGCATCGGCACCGTGGTGGGGGTGCTGGGCACCGACGGCATCAGCCGTTCCCCTGCGGACCTGCTGGCCAAGGTGCGAGGACTCCGCGACGAGGGCATCTCGGCCTATATGTACACGGGGTCCTATCGGGTTCCGCCGCCGACCCTCACCGGCGACGTGCAGCGTGACCTGGCCTGGATCCCGGAGGTCATCGGCCTGGGTGAACTGGCGATCTCGGATCATCGTTCGAGCCAGCCGCGACAGGACGAGATCGCACGACTGGTCAGCGAGGTGCGCGTCGGTGCCATGCTGGCCGGCAAGCGTGGCATCTGTCACTTCCATCTCGGTGATGGCAAGCGGGGACTGGAGCCGCTGCGCCGCCTGCTCACCGAGACCGAGATACCGCCCGAGCAGCTGATTCCGACCCACGTGAATCGCCACCGCGCCCTGCTCGAGGAGGCCGCCGACTATGCGCTGACCTTCGACGCCAACGTGGATGTGACCGCCTTCGATGACGCCGACGAGGAGGACCTGAGTGGCTTCGGTGCGGTATCACTCCTGCTGCAGCGCGGCGTGCCGGTCACCCGTATCACCATGAGTTCCGACTGCAACGGCAGCCTGCCCGCGTTCGACGCTCGGGGCGCCTATATCGGCATGCGGGTGGCGGGTAACAGCACCCTGTTAGCGGACTGGCAGCGCCTGGTGCGCGAGGAGGTGCTGCCGCTGGAGCAGGCCCTGGGCCTGATCTCGGGAAACGTGGCGCGGGTGCTGGGGCTCGATGGTCAGAAAGGCCGCCTGGCCGCAGGTTTCGACGCCGACGTGACCCTGCTCGACGACGACCTCCGGCCGCAGCAGACCTTCGTGGCAGGAAAATGCGTCTATGCCAGGGACGGCTCGCCGTAGGGCTGTGGACGCCCCCTTCTCCAGCGTCAGCGTCCTACCCCCTCGGCGGCGGCGATACCCGCGCCCAGCCCTCCAGGGCCCACCCCAGGCGCAGCAGGCCGTAGACCGCGAAGGGCACGACCAGCATCAGCGCCACGCCCCAGTCGCGAGTGTTGATCAGCCAGGCGAGCGGCAGCACCACCGCCGTGGCGGCCAGGCACCAGGCCGCCACGGCCAGCACGACGCGGGAACGGGGGGACATGGCACTCCTCCTTGCGATGGGCCCCGCCTGGCGAGGCCCGGATGGTGAGGTTCAGGTGGCGATGATCTGGCGATAGATGCCCGGCAGCGCCAGCGAGAGGTGCTCGGGGCGCTGCACGATGGCATAGCCGCCGCGGCCGAACAGGTGGGGGATGTAGCGCCCCGCCTCGCGGTCGATGGTCACGCCGAACACCCGCACCTCCTGGCGGCGCGCCTCGAGCACCGCCTTGCGGGTGTCCTCGATGCCGTAGCGCCCCTCGTAGTAGTCGTTGTCGTTGGGCTTGCCGTCGGTGAGCAGCAGCAGCAGCCGATGACGATTGGGCCGCTCGGCGAGCTGGCCCGCCAGGTGGCGGATGGCCGGTCCCATGCGGGTGTAGGAACCGGGCTTGAGCGCGGCGATGCGCCGCGAGACCCGCTCGCCCATGGGCTCGTCGAAGTCCTTCAGGGTATTGACCCACACCTTGTGGCGCCGCTGGGAGGTGAAGCTGTGGATGGCGTAGTCGTCGCCACAGCCGGAAAGGCCGTGGCCCAGCACCAGCAGCGCCTCCTTGGCCACGTCCAGTACCCGGCGATCCTCCAGCCAGGCCTCGGTGGAGAGCGAGACGTCGACCAGGATCGACACCGCGAGATCCCGGGCCTGGGTGCGGCTGTCGACGTAGAGC
>JAWWBV010000181.1:0-5677 GCA_033720795.1 Halomonas sp.
CGATCAGCTCGGCCCCGAAGGCGGCCATGGCCTGCTTGCGCTCGGCGGAGGCGCTCTCGGGCATGATCAGCACCAGGCGATAGCCCATGATGGCGGCCGCCATCGCCAGGGCGATGCCGGTATTGCCGGAGGTCGCCTCGACCAGGGTATCGCCGGGGGTGATCTCGCCCCGGGCCTCGGCCTGCTGGATCATGGAGAGGGCCGGACGATCCTTGACCGACCCGGCCGGGTTGTTGCCCTCCAGCTTGGCCAGCAGGGTATTGCCGCGCCCGGCGGTGATGCGCTTGAGGCGGACCAGCGGCGTATGGCCGACGGTCTCCTCGAGAGTGGGAAAATGCATGTAACCATCCTGATGAACACGTCTTTTCGGCATTATATCCGTGCCACCCCATGCTGGACAGGCATCCACCCGCGCTGTGGCATACTGGGGGCCGATCCACCGTCCGACGAGCCTACCATGTCCCTGAAGACGCGCCTGATGCTGTCGATCCTCGGCCTGCCGCTGCTGCTGCTGACGCTGCTGACCGTCGCGGTCGTGGTCCTCGAGGACCGCCAGGACCGGGCGGCCCTGCGCGAGACCCTGACCCGGGGCGCTGAGCTGCTCGCCCCGAGCCTGGGCGAGGCGCTGGCCGACGGCGATGACCGGGTGCTGGCACGCCTGGGCGAGCGCCTGATGGCCCTGCCCCATGTCCAGGCGATCGGCGTTCGGGATGGCCATGGACAGCCTCGCCTCGCCCTCGGTCAACTCGCCCAGGCGCCAGTGCCGCCGACGGATGCGAGCCCGCAGTGGCTCGAGCAGGGCCTGCGCTGGCGTTTGCAGGTGCCCCTGTCCGACGCGGGGCCGGCACCGGCCTGGCTGACCCTGGACGTCGACATCACGCCTCTGCTGCTCACCCGCTATCGCCTCATGGCCAGTGCCGCCCTGGTGCTGATGCTCGCCGGGCTGCTGCTGCTGCTGATCGGGTTCGCGGTCACGCGGCGGGTGACTCAACCCCTGGAGGATGCCGGGCGGACCCTCGAGCGCCTCGCCTTCGGCCTGGAGCCGGCGCGGCTGACCCCGCCGGCCTCGCCGGAACTGGGCTCGCTGACTCGACACGTCAACGATCTCGCCGACCACCTGGCGGCGTCACGGGACGACCTGCAGGCACAGATCGAGCAGGCCACCAACGAGCTCCAGGAGTCCATGGAGACCATCGAGGTACAGAACATCGAGCTGGACATGGCCCACCGCCGCGCCGTGGAGGCCAACCGGGTCAAGTCGGAATTCATGGCCAACATGAGCCACGAGATCCGCACCCCCCTCAACGGCATCGTCGGCTTCTGCCGTCTGCTCGGGCGCTCGCGGCTGGAACCCCGCCAGCGCGAGTGGCTGGACCACGTGCAGCGCGCCTGCGACAACCTGCTGATGCTGGTCAACGACGTGCTGGACTTCTCGAAGCTGGAGGCCGGACGGGTCGAGCTGGAGACGCTGCCGCTGGACATGGTCGCCCTGGTCGACGAGGTGCTGGGCCTGCAGGCCCCGCTCGCCCAGCACAAACCCCTGCAGCTGCTCGGCCTGGTCTACGACGACGTGCCCGCCGACCTCAAGGGCGACCCACTGCGCATCCGTCAGGTGATCACCAACCTGGTCAACAACGCCGTGAAATTCACCGATCGAGGCGAGGTGATCGTGCGCGTCATGCTGGAAGAGGCCGAACCCGGTCGGGTGGTGCTGCGCATCGAGGTCAGCGATACCGGCATGGGCCTGGGCGAGGAAGCGCACCGCCGCCTGTTTCAGGCCTTCCATCAGGCCGATATCAGCCACTCTCGCGAGTTCGGCGGGACCGGGCTGGGGCTGGCCATCAGTCGCCAGCTGGTCGAGCAGATGGGCGGCGAGATGGGCGTGGAGAGCGCCCCCGGCGAGGGCTCGACCTTCTCCTTCAGCCTGCCGCTGGCGGGCAACGCCGAGGCCGAACGCCCTCTCGAGCTCCAACTGCCCGGCGATACCATCGCGCTCGAAGAGCCCCACCTGCCCACCCGACGCGCCCTCGAACACTTGATCCACCGCTGGGGCGCGCGGGTCGTCTCGGCGACCCAGGCCGCCGCCGAGCCCGGCATCGCGCTGGCCGTGGTGGCGCTGGACGCCGCGGATCTCGAGGCCGCCTCCCTGGACGCATGGCGGCGGCGCCTGGAGCAGCTCGCCTGCCCCGCCCTGCTGCTGGTCAACGCCAGCCCACCCGACCTGCCCGCCCTGCCGCTGCCGCATGGCGGCGAGATCCTGGCCAAGCCGGTCGCCCGCGCCACCCTGGCGCAGGCGATGCGCCGCCACCTGGCACACCCCCCTCATGCCCTGCTCGCCCCGCCGGCCACCGCGACAATGACGGCCGTCCCACGGCTGATGGTGGTCGATGACACCGAATCCAACCGGTTGCTGATGCGCGAGCTGCTGAGCGATGCCGGGGTCGCGGTGATCCTGGCGGCGAGCGGCTCAGAGGCGCTGTCGCTGGCACGTCAGCAGCGCTTCGACCTGGTGCTGATGGATATCCGCATGGCCGGCATGGATGGCCTGGAAACGACCCGGACACTCCGCCAGCTTGGCGGGGAGTGGCGGCGAGTGCCGATCGTCGCCGTCACCGCCCACATCCAGGCTGAGCAGCGCCGCACGCTCCTGGAGAGCGGCATCGACGAGGTGTTGATCAAGCCGCTGGAGCCCCAGCGGCTCGTCCGACTGCTCGAGGAGCTCCTCGGGATGACGCTGCCCTCGTGTCACGCCGATGCGGCGGCGACGACGCACGACGACGCTCGGCAGGACGACGGACAGGAGCTGGCCGTGGTCGACCTGGAGATCGGCACGCGACTCGCCGGCGGACGCGAGGCGCTGGCGCGGGAGCTGCTCGAGAAACTGGCCGACTCGCTGCCGGAGAGCGAACGGGCCATCCGGGAGGCCATCGCGGGCCACGATGACGAGGCCCTGCTGGATGCCCTGCACGCCCTGAACGGCGCCTGCCGCTACTGCGGCACCCCGCGCCTGGGGCTGCTGGCGGAGACCCTGGAGACCCGCCTGCGATCACGAGGCCGGGAGGCCGTGACGGCGCTGCTCCCCGACCTCTATGCCGCCATGGCCGAGCTGCGCCACTGGAAGGCGGATCAGCCCTCGAGCACCACGAAAGCCGTGGCCAGGGCCTCCTCGTCGGAGAGCGACAGGTGAAGGGCGCGCACGCCGGCCGCCTCGGCCAGCGCCTGCGCCCTGCCGGAGAGCACCAGCGAGGGACGCCCCAGGGCATCGTTGACCACCTGGATCTCGGTCCAGCGCATGCCGCGGCGCAGCCCGGTGCCCAGCGCCTTGACGAAGGCCTCCTTGGCGGCGAAGCGCTTGGCCAGGAAGGCCGCCGGCTGGCCGTGGTCGCGTAACCGCTCGCGTTCGAGCTCGCCGAGCAGGCGCTCGGCGAAACGCTCGCCGTGACGCGCCATGGCCCGCTCGAAGCGGGCCACCCGGGCGATATCGGTGCCGATACCGATGATCATCGACAGCAGCCTGCCTCGTCGGCGTGATCATGGTCATGATCGTGCTCGTCGAGCGCCGCCAGCAGACCGGCCTCCTGGCCGGCGATGGCCAGCCGCTTCATCTCGCTCACCGCCTCCTTGAGGCCGACGAACAGCGACCGGGCGATGATCGCGTGGCCGATGTTGAGCTCGTGGACGCCGGGCAGCGCGGCGATCGCCTCGACGTTGTGGTAGTGCAGGCCGTGGCCGGCATTGACGGTGAGGCCGAGCTCGGCGGCCATCTCGGCGGCGGCGGCGAGCCGGGCGTACTCATGACGGGCCGCCTGGCCCGTGGCCTCGGCGTAGGCGCCGGTGTGCAGCTCGATCACCGGCGCCCCGGCCTCGGCGGCGGCGGCGATCTGCTCGGGCTCGGGGTCGATGAACAGCGACACCTCGCACCCCGCCGCCGCCAGGCGCCGACAGGCCTCGTCGATCGCCTCGCGGCCGCCGGCCACATCGAGCCCGCCCTCGGTGGTCAGCTCCTCGCGCTTCTCCGGCACCAGACAGACGTGGGCGGGGCGCAGCTCCTCGGCCAGGCGCAGCATCTCCTCGGTCACGGCCATCTCGAGGTTCATGCGGGTGTTGAGCACCTCCGCCAGCAGGCGCACGTCGCGCTCCTGAATATGGCGACGATCCTCGCGCAGGTGCACGGTAATGCCGTCGGCGCCGGCCTCCTCGGCGAGCAGGGCCGCCTGGACGGGGTCGGGGTAGCGCGTCCCCCGAGCCTGGCGAAGGGTGGCGATATGGTCGATGTTGACGCCGAGCAGGATGCGCGGGGGATGCATGAAGACTCTCCTGGCTGAGGGTAGGAAGCGATGGAAAATGAGGCGATTCGAAAGCGTGGCGAGTACCAAGTGTGACGGCTGGGGCGCGCGGGGTGAAGTGCGCCGTAGGCTCAGCCTTTCCCGCCACGCCGCCGCCCGGCCAGCTGGACCATCAGCTCCCGGGAGCGCAGCGGCCGTGAGCCGAGCAGCGGCGCCAGGGCCCGTCGCGTCACCGCCTTGGCCGGTCCGGCGAGCCCCGGCTCATCCCAGCCCCCCCGGGCCAGCAGCCTTAGCGTGCGCCCGTCGATGCCGCGCTCGGCGGCCACGAAGGCCCGCGAGGCGTGGTCCAGGTCGTAGCGCCCCTGGGGGTCGAGCTCGCCCCCCTCGGGATCGGTGAAGCGCGGCAGGGCATCCAGCGCCTCGAGCACCGCCACCTCCAGACGACGCAGCGAGGCGCCCCGGCCTTCAGGGCGCGGCAGCGCCTCCAGCAGGGCGGTGTAGTAGGCGAAGGTCTCGGCGACGGGCAGCTCCACCGGCAGCACCCGGGTCAGCAGCTCGTTGGCATAGAGCCCACAGATCAGCCCCTCACCGGCCAGCAGCGCCGCGCTGCCACGTCCCTCCATCAGCCGCAGGCGCTTGAGTTCGCCCTCCCCGACCCAGGTGACGTGCATCGGGGCGAAGGGCTGAAGCCGGCTCCGGGCGCGGCTGCCCGGGCGCTGCACGCCCTGGGCGACCGCCCGCACCCGGCCGTGCCGGAGGGTCAGCAGCTCGACCAGGGCGCTGGTCTCGCGATAGGGCCGCTTGTGCAGCAGGAAGGCAGGTTCGGGTGTCATCCTAGGGCCTTCGGCAAGAGACAAGGAGCAAGGAGCAAGGAGCAAGGAGCAAGGAGCAAGGAGCAAGGAGCAAGGAGCAAGGAGCAAGGAGCAAGGAGCAAGGAGCAAGGAGCAAGGAGCAAGGCAGTATTACTCCACCTTCGCTACGGGTCACAAAGGGTTACCCTTGAAGCTTGCCCCTCGTTCCTTGTGCCTTAATCGAGGTCGTAGCCCAGGCTCTTCAGGGCCCGCTCGTCGTCGGACCAGCCGCTCTTGACCTTGACCCAGAGGTTGAGCATCACCTTGGCACCCAGCGCGCGCTCCATGTCGAGCCGCGCCTCGCGACCGCTGTTCTTGATCCGATCGCCCTTCTCGCCGATCAGGATCTTCTTCTGGCCCGCCCGCTCGACGAGGATCAGGGCGCTGATGTGCACCACCCGCCCCTCGTCGCGGAACTCCTCGATCTCCACCGTCATCTGGTAGGGCAGCTCGTCGCCGAGCTGGCGCATCACCTTCTCGCGCACCATCTCGGCGGCCAGGAAGCGCTGGCTCTTGTCGGTGACCTGATCCTCGGGGAAG
>JAWWBV010000182.1:0-5669 GCA_033720795.1 Halomonas sp.
CGGCCTCCGGCGCCGGGGGCGGTTCGGGATAGCTGCGCGGCCGATAGCCGGTGGCGTTCGGGGCCGGCCGCGCTCCGAACGGCAACTTTGTGCTCACGGCGCTCCGGCCGACCTGGATCGGTGCGGACGGCGCCGAGACCGAGCTGCGCGAGGCCCTCGGCGCGCACTGCGAGGCCCTCAATGCGCAGCTCGACCGGCTCGCTCGCCTGCACGAGCAGACCCCGGCCCCGAACGCCACCGGCTATCGGCCGCGCAGCTATCCCGAACCGCCCCCGGCGCCGGAGGCCGAGGCCCGCCTCGTCTGGTGGCAGAGCCTCTGGGCGCCGGCCCGGCGGCTTCACGAGCGCGAGAACGCCCGGCGCCAGGCCCGGCATGAAGAGGCCTATCGCGCCTGGGAGTGGCGCAAGGCCGAGTTCGACGCCCGGGAGTTCCAGCGGCAGCAGCGTGAGAACGAGGCGGCCTGGGACGACCCCGATGCCATGCAGCAGACGCTGGTCGAGCGCCTCGAGGAACTCGACTGGCCGTGCGAGACGCTGATCGATTTCGCGCTGGTCGACGACTGCCGCACCCTCGCCCTGGATATCGACCTGCCGGGCCCGGAGGAGATGCCCGACCGTCGCTGGAGCATGCCGGCCAAGCGGATCAAGTTGTCGCCGCACCGGCTCACGGTCACGCGGCAGCGTCAGCTATACCGGGATTACCTGCATGGCGTGGCCTTTCGCGTGCTCGGAGCGGCCTTCGCCTGCCTGCCGCGCCTTGAGCTGGCGCTGGTCTCCGGCTATCGGCGCCCCAATGCCCCGGCGGCCGCGAGCGACGAGCGCCACTACCTGTTCAGTGTCAAGGTGACCCGCGAGCAGTGGCAGGGCCTCGCCTTCGATGAGTTGGCGAGCCTCGATCCCGGCGAGGCCCTGGCCGGCTTTGCCCTGCGCCGCGAGATCACCCATGGCGGCGAGCTGTGCGACATCATCCCCTTCGAGCCCGATTGGCGCTGGCGCTAGGGCAAGACGAGCGTCGTCGTTGCCGTGCTCGTCCTTCAGTCGTCACCGGTCAGGCGGGAGGTGAGGATATGGTGGAGGCTGCCGTCTTCCACCAGCGGGTCCTCGGGGTTGATGACGATATCCGAGTGGGCCAGTACATAGGCCTTGCCGGTGATGGTGTTCTCCACCACCTGGTGGGGGCCTTCCTGGCGGGTGCCGGTGAACTCGCCGATGAAGCCGGTCTCGCGCAGCGAGACGGTCTCGAGCTTGTCGCCGGGTCGGATGCGGCCCTCGTGGTTCATCAGCGCCAGGCGTGCCGAGGTGCCGGTGCCGGTGGTGCTGCGACAGATCACGCCCGGATGCACGTAGGTGGTCGAGCGCGACCGGTAGAAGTGATCGGAGACCTGTTCCACCGGGCCCATGAAGTGCAGGAAGGGCAGGGGGCCCACGTCGCCCAGGGTATAGTGGGAGAAGCCGCGTTCGGCCTGCAGCGCCTCGACGATCCGGTGCGCGCAGTCGGACAGCGCCCGTTCCTCCTCGCGGATCAGGGAGAAGCCGAGCTCGGTGGCGTCCACCATGGCATAGAAGCCGCCGCTGTAGGCCACGCTGTAGGTGACGTCGCCGATGGTGGGCACATGGATGCTGGCCCGGTAGGTGTCGATGTAGCTGGGCAGCCCCTCGCAGGTGATGGTCTCCACCACGTTGTCGACGACATTGGCCTCGATGTGCACCTGGCCGGCCGGCGATTCCAGGATGAAGCGCTGCCGCCCCTCCCGCTTGGGCACCAGGCCAGCCTCCAGCACCGCCGTGGCGGTGCAGATGGTGTTGGAGCCGGAATAGATGGGGTAGCCCATCACCTCCATGATGATGTAGCCGACCTCGGCCTCGGGGTCGGTGGCCGGCACGATGAGGTCCACCGACATCTCGGGGATGCCGTAGGGCTCCTCGAGCAGCAGCCGGCGCAGGCCGTCGGCGTCGTCGCGCAGGTAGTGCATCTGGTCGCGCACCGTGGCGCCGGGCAGCGGATCGATGCCGCCGAGCACGATGCGGCTGACGTCGCCGCCGGCATGGGTGTCCATCAGCCGGATCTTCAGGTCTTCCTTGCTCATGTCGTCCCCTCCAGCGCAAAGGGTGCGCCGTGTTCCTGCCATTGCGCATCCGGCACGATCACGATCTTGCCCAGGTAGTGGCTGCCGCGGTTGACGAAGTAACGCTCGGCCTCGTGCAGCGCGGAGAGCTTGAAGGCCGCGTGCAGTACCGGCTGGAGCCGGCCGTCGCGGATCCAGGTCACCAGCTGCTCGGCCTCCTCGCGGGTGCCGTGGGAGACGCCGAAGATCTGCACCTGATAGAGGTAGATGCGCGTCCACATCAGCTCG
This sequence comes from Halomonas sp., assembly GCA_033720795.1. Lineage (GTDB taxonomy): Bacteria > Pseudomonadota > Gammaproteobacteria > Pseudomonadales > Halomonadaceae > Halomonas. The sequence continues at coordinate 2,354 of JAWWBV010000182.1, forward strand.
CTTTCGTTGCCGCCGCTGGCGCCGGCGATGGAGAGGCGGGGGTAGGTCGTGCGCCTGGCCATGTCGACGATCATGGTGTCGATGAAGCGGTCGGTCATCTCGCCACCGACCAGGTCCATCACCGCATCGATGGGGGCGCCGCCGGTGGCCTCGAGCACCCGGTCGACGAAGCTCGGCAGGTCGCCGCGATCGATGACCGCCTCGGCGCCGAGCGAGCGCAGGGCGTCGGCCTTGTCCACCTGGCTCACCGCATAGGGGATGGCGCCGACGATGCGGCACAGCTGGATCAGTGCCGTGCCCACGCCGCCGCTGGCGCCGGTGACCAGCACGCGCTCGCCGGCGGCGACACGGGCCGAGGTCATCATGTGATAGGCGGTCTGGTAGGAGCACATGCCCATGGCGGCGAGCTCGGCATCGGCGAGCTCGGGGTTGGGCACGTGGTGGAACTGGTCCGCCGGTACGGCGACGTACTCGGCGAAGCCGCCGTCGGCGCCGTGGCCGTAGTAGTCCGGCATGAGGTTGAGGTCGCGGCGCTCATCGGGGTAGAGGTTGAAGTCAAGCAGGCCGCGCTCCCCGATACGTGAGTCCGGCACGCCCTCGCCCACGGCGACGACGCGGCCGGCCACGTCGGCCCCCTGGATGCGCGGGAAGGTCAGGGTAGGGGAGCCGCCCATGGCGAAGGAGGTCACCTCGCCCTTGTCCTTGGTGGGGTAGAGGCCCTCGCGGGCCTTGCGGTCGGTGTTGTTCTTGGCCGTCGCGGTGACCCTGACCAGCACCTCGCCGCGGGCCGGGGGCGGGACGGGAACGTCGGTATGATAGACCAGGCGGTCGACGTCGCCATGCCCGGTCAGCAGCATGGCCGCCATGGTCTCGGGTACGCGTTCGCTGCTCACGGGATGCCTCCTGTCGTCGGTGTCGTATCCACCGACGATAGCAGACTTCCCCGACCCGCCGTCATCCCTTTCGGCCGTTGCGCGGGGCGGCCTGGGGCGTAGGGCTGGCCGTCAGCCGCCGCTATGCCAGAACGGCTGTCCGAGGGTCGGCGTGCTGGGGCTGGCGGTCTGGCGCTGCTGCATCAGCCCGGCGAGATGTGCCTTGCGCCCGGCGGTGATGGCCTCGGCGAAGGCCTCGGCCATCAGCGGCGGCCGGTGGGCCTTGGCCACGGCGGTGTTGAGCAGCACCCCGTCGAAGCCCATCTCCATGGCCTCGGCGGCCTGGGAGGGAGCCCCGAGTCCCGCGTCGATGATGAGCGGCACGTCGAGGCGCTGGCGCAGGGTCTCCAGGGCGTAGCGATTCATCAGGCCGCGGCCGGTGCCGATGGGTGCCCCCCAGGGCATCAGCGCCTGGCAGCCCGCCTCGCGCAGGCGCTGGCAGAGCACCAGGTCGTCGGTGCAGTAGGGCAGCACCTTGAAGCCGTCGTCGATCAGGGTCCGGCAGGCCTCCAGCAGGCCGAAGGGGTCCGGCTGCAGGTTGTAGTCGTCACCGATCACCTCGACCTTGATCCAGGGCGTGTCGAACATCTCCCGGGACATCTGGGCCAGGGTGATGGCCTCCCGGGCCGAGCGGCAGCCGGCGGTGTTGGGCAGCAGCCGACAGCCGCTGTCGCGCAGGATCTGCCAGAAGGCGTCGCCGTCGCCCTCGGCGGGGTTCTGCCGGCGCAGCCCCAGGGTCACCATGTCGCAGCCGGCGGCCTGGATGGAGGCCTCCATCACCGCGGGCGACGAATAGAGGGCAGTGCCCAGCAGGAAACGGCTCGAGAAGGTCTCGCCATAGAGGGTCAGGGTGTCGTCGTGTAAGGCGTCCATCAGCCGCCTCCCACCGGGGCCACGACATCGATGCGATCGCGGTCGTCGAGGACGCGCTCGGCGTAGGCCGAGCGGGGCACGAACTCGCCGTTGATCGCCACGGCGACGCGCCGATCGGCGTAGTGCCAGGCCTGCAGGGCGTCTGCCAGGGTCGTGTCGGCCGGCAGGTGGGCGGTCTCGTCGTTGAGGCTCAGGGTGATCTCGTTCATGCGGCGCTCTCCTGGGGCGGATGTGCGGTGAGGGTCTCGGCGAAGGGCTGTTCGCCATGGCCGCGGATGCTGGCCAGCAGGTGGCAGGCCACCGCCGGCGCCAGCAGGTAGCCGTGGCGGAACAGGCCGTTGGCGGTGATCAGGCCGTCACGCCGGGTGACATGGGGGAGGTTGTCCCGGAAGGCGGGGCGCAGGTTGACGCCCTGCTCCAGGATGCGCGCCTCGGCGAAGGCCGGCGACAGGGTGTAGAGGGCGCTGCCCAGTTCCAGGGAGGACTGCAGGGAGACCGGTGAGCGGTCCTCGCTCTCGATCTGGGTGGCGCCGATGACGAAGCGATGGTCGGGCTTGGGAACCACGTAGAGCTGGTAGCGCGGGTGCATCAGCCGCACCGGACGTGAGAGGCGAATCTCCGCGGTCTGCACGTGCAGCGTCTCGCCGCGCACGCCGCGCAGGCTGGGGTGGTGCTGGCGGGCGCCGGTGCCGCGACAGTCGACGACCAGGTCGAAGGCGCGGCGGCCGTCGCGGGTCTCGACCTCGCCGGGAAAGGTCGCGACCGGGCAGTGGGCGTGGCAGGTGCCGCCCAGGCGGCGAATCTCGGCCAGCAGGCGCTCGAGCAGCGCGCGATTGTCCAGGTGCGCCTCGTCCGGCAGGTAGAGCCCCTGGCGAAAGCCTGCCGCCAGGTCGGGTTCCAGGCGGTGGATCTCGGCGTCGTCCAGTGCCTGGCAGGGCGGCGCGTCGCCGAGCGCGTGGGCGAGGTCGCGGCGAAACTGGGTGAGTTCGCCCATGTCCTGGGCATGGGCCACCATCAGGCTGCCCTGGCGATGCCAAAGGTCACTGGCGTCGAGCGCCTCGAGCCAGCGCGGCCACTGGGTCAGGGCGAACTGACCCATCTCGTAGACGCTGCGCTCGGAGACCGCGGTCTCGCACAGCGGCGCCACCATGCCGGCCGCCGTCCAGGCGGCGGCGGCGGGTCGTTCCAGGTCATCGGCGTCATAGAGGGTGACGGCATGGCCGTCGCGCAGGAGTTGCCAGGCGACCAGTCGGCCCAGCAGGCCGGCACCGGCGACGGCGATGGTGCTCTCGGTGGGGTGTGTCATGGCGTTGTCCATCCAGGCAGAAGACGTGGAGGAACAGGCTGGATGACGACAGGGGGCTGCTAGGCGAGACGACAGCTTGTTCCCTCCGCAGGCATCAACCTGATCTGGTTCAACGGGTTCGGCCGTACCGATCTCAGCCCCCGTGCACGTCTCCATGAGCGTACCGGGGCTCCCCGACAAGTCGTCACAACGTAACCAAAAATGC
>JAWWBV010000183.1:0-5659 GCA_033720795.1 Halomonas sp.
CGCCCTCCCAGTCGAGGTCCAGGTCGAAGAGCAGGTCGCGGGTCGCCTCGAGCAGGTGGGTGCGCCCGCGCACGGCGAGCTTGCCCTGGAACATCAGCCGCTCGATGGGCGCGCCGCCGAGCAGCTCGCCGAGGGTCTCGGCGTCGAGCTCGACCACCGCGTCGAAGGCCGCCTCGTCGAAGGCTGTCTCGTCGGTCAGGTCGGGGCGCAGCAGGTCGATGCCCGCCGGGTGGAAGTGCAGGGCCAGCGCCAGCTCGGGGCGCTCCAGGCGCAGCAGCACGCGCTGGCCGGCGAGCCGGGCCAGCCGCGCCGGCGCCGCGGGATCCCGGGCGAGCAGGGCGTTGAGGGTGCGTTCGAGACCGGCCAGCAGCAGAGTGGGTGACAGCGACATCATGCCCTCACAGCTTGATGCCGCGATGCAGGGCGACGATGCCCCCGGTGAGGTTGGTGTACTCCACCCGCTCGAGCCCGGCGGCCTCCATCATGCCCTTGAGGGTCTCCTGGTCGGGGTGCATGCGGATCGACTCGGCCAGGTAGCGGTAGCTCTCGCCGTCGCTGGCCACCAGCTCGCCGATCTTCGGCAGCAGGCGGAAGGAGTACTCGTCGTAGGCCTTGGAGAACAGCGGGTTGCCCGGCTTGGAGAACTCCAGCACCAGCAGGCGCCCGCCCGGCTTGAGCACCCGGGTCATGGAGCGCAGGGCGGCGTCCTTGTCGGTGACGTTGCGCAGGCCGAAGGCGATGGTGATGCAGTCGAAGCTGTTGTCGGGGAAGGGCAGGCACTCGGCGTTGGCCTGCACGTACTCGACGTTGCCGCCGACGCCGTGGTCGAGCAGCTTGTCGCGGCCGACCCGCAGCATGGACTCGTTGATGTCGGCCAGCACCACCCGGCCGCGGGGGCCCACCATGCGCGAGAACTTGGCCGTGAGGTCGCCGGTGCCGCCGGCGATGTCGAGCACGCTGTGGCCGGGACGCACGCCGGAGCGCTCGATGGCCAGGCGCTTCCACAGGCGGTGGATGCCCAGCGACATCAGGTCGTTCATGATGTCGTAGCGAGCCGCCACCGAGTGGAAGACATGGGCCACGCGGGAGGCTTTCTCCTCGACCGGGACTTCCTGGTAGCCGAAGTGGGTGGTGTGCTTGTCACTGGCGCTCATGCCGTGGGGCTCCCGAATCGCTGCGGTGGGGGCGGGCCTGGCGGCCTCGCCGATGGGCGCCATTGTAGCCTCCCCCCAAGGCGATTGTCTTGACGCCGGGCGTCGCTTGGTCCGATCGACGAGAGCGCCGGGGACAGATCGGAGAGGGGGGCCTATGCCAGGGGTGAGGAGGATGCCTCCGAACGGGCTGGCCATGGATGGCCAGCACCGGCCCTGCAAGCGGAGCAGGACGCGAGAGCGCCGCAGGGCATCGGTAGCGCCCAGGGAAGGGTTTACAGCGTCTCCCTCGACGGTCCGGCGCTCCTGGGGGTGTCGCCGGCTGAGCCGACGACGAGGATCTCAGAGCTGCTTGATCTCGATGCCCAGCGGCTCCCGCGAGGCGCCCGCCTCCTCGAGCCGGCGCAGGTAGTCGGCCCAGTTGGCCTCGCGCCGCCGGATCAGGTCGTATAAGTAGTCCCAGCTGTAGAGGCCGCTGTCGTGGCCGTCGTCGAAGTGCAACTTCAGCGCGTAGCGCCCGGCCGGGGTGATGTTCTTGAGGCCGACGTCCTTCTTGCCCACCTGCAGGGTGGCGGAGTCGGGACCGTGGCCGCGCACCTCGGCGGAGGGCGAGAAGACGCGCAGGTACTCCACCGACAGCCGATAGGACTCGCCCTCGGCGTAGGTGAGCTCGAGCTCGCGCTCCTTGCGGTGGTAGTGCACGTTGGTGGGGATGGGAGCCGACATACTGGTATCCGAATCAGGCGTTGACGGGAACGCGGCTGACCCGTCGACAGGCCTTGGCGGAGGCGCTGTGAACCCCTCCCTGGGCGCTACCGATGCCGTCCCTGGCATCGGACCTCCGCCTGGCCTGTCCCCGGCGCCGCGTCGCGCTAGCGATACCGCTCTGTTTTACAGGATATACCGCGACAGGTCCTCGTCCATCGCCAGCTCGCCGAGCTGGGAGTCGACGTAGGCGGCGTCGATCGTCAGCGGGCTGCCGAAGTCGCCGCCCTGGTAGGAGGCCTCCTCGAGCAGGCGCTCCATCACGGTGTGCAGGCGGCGCGCGCCGATGTTCTCGGTGCCCTCGTTGACCTTCCAGGCGATCTCGGCGATCCGGGCGATGCCGTCCTCGGTGAAGGCGACCTCGAGCCCCTCGGTGGCGAGCAGCGCCTGGTACTGCTTGGTCAGCGCCGCGGAGGGCTCGGTGAGGATGCGCTGGAAGTCGTCCGGCGTCAGGGCGTTGAGCTCGACGCGGATCGGCAGGCGACCCTGCAGCTCCGGGATCAGGTCCGACGGGCGCGACAGGTGGAAGGCGCCGGAGGCGATGAACAGGATGTGGTCGGTCTTGACCATGCCGTACTTGGTGGAGACCGTGGAGCCCTCGATCAGCGGCAGCAGGTCGCGCTGCACGCCCTCGCGGGAGACCTCGCCGCCGCTGGACTGGCCGCTGCCCTTGGAGACCTTGTCGATCTCGTCGAGAAAGACGATGCCGTTCTGCTCCACCGCCTCGATGGCGCGGCTCTTGATGTCGTCCTCGTTGACCAGCTTGCCGGCCTCCTCGTCGCGCAGCAGGCCGAGGGCGTCCTTCACCGCGACCCGGCGGGTCTCGCTCTTCTGCTTGCCCATGCCGGCGAACAGGTTCTGCAGCTGGCTGGTCATCTCCTCCATGCCCGGCGGGGTGGTGATGTCCACGCCCGGGCCCTGGGGGGTGACCTCGATGTCGATCTCCTTGTCGTCGAGCTGGCCCTCGCGCAGCTTCTTGCGGAACAGCTGGCGGGTCGAGCTGTCCTGGCGCGGCTCGTTCTCCTGGCCGCGGGGCGGCGGCAGCAGGGCGTCGAGGATGCGCTCCTCGGCGGCGTCCTCGGCGCGGTGGCCGACCTCCTCCTTGGCCTGCTCGCGGACCAGCTTGATGGCGGCCTCGGTCAGGTCGCGGATGATCGACTCCACGTCGCGGCCCACGTAGCCCACCTCGGTGAACTTGGTGGCTTCCACCTTGATGAAGGGCGCGCCGGCCAGCTTGGCCAGGCGGCGGGCGATCTCGGTCTTGCCGACGCCGGTGGGGCCGATCATCAGGATGTTCTTGGGCGTCACCTCGTGGCGCAGCTCGCCGTCGAGCTGCATGCGCCGCCAGCGGTTGCGCAGGGCCACGGCCACGGCACGCTTGGCGTCCTGCTGGCCGACGATGTACTGGTCCAGGGCGTGGACGATCTCGCGGGGGGTCATCCGGGTCATGATCAGAGCTCTTCCAGCGTGACGTTATGGTTGGTGAACACGCAGATGTCGCCGGCGATGGCCAGGGACTTCTCGGTGATGTCGCGGGCGGAGAGGTCGGTGTTCTCCAGCAGGGCACGGGCGGCGGAGAGGGCGAAGTTGCCGCCGGAGCCGATGGCGATGATGCCGCGCTCGGGCTCCACCACGTCGCCGTTGCCGGTGATGATCAGCGAGGCGTCCTTGTTGGCCACGGCGAGCAGCGCCTCCAGGCGGCGCAGGGCGCGGTCGGTGCGCCAGTCCTTGGCCAGCTCCACGGCGGCCTTGACCAGGTTGCCCTGGTACTTCTCGAGCTGGGCCTCGAAGCGCTCGAAGAGGGTGAAGGCGTCGGCGGTGCCGCCGGCGAAGCCGGCCAGCACCTGGCCGTGGTAGAGGCGACGCACCTTGCTGGCGTTGCCCTTCATCACGGTGTTGCCCAGCGAGACCTGGCCGTCACCGGCCAGCGCCACCTGGTCGCCGCGGCGCACGGAAACGATCGTGGTCATGGAGGGGACTCCTTGGGGGAGGGAAAAGCTCCCGATGACTGGCGGCGCCTCGGTCGAAGCGAGGCGCCGGGGTGAACTCAGGGGGAAGTGCGGGCGGGGCGCGCGGAATTCAACCTTGGTCGCGCCCCGTGGCGGGGGCGTCAGTTCTGCAGCTGGATCAGCAGCGGCTCGATGCCCTGGGTGGTCATCAGGTCCTGGGCGCGATTGAGCTCGCGTCGGTCGCTGTAGGGGCCGACCTGGACGCGGTGCCAGGTGTCGCCGCCGCCGGTCTTGACCTCGCTGATCTTGGCCAGCAGGCCGAAGTCCTTGAGGCGACCGGCCAGGCGGTCGGCGTCGCTGGCCTCGCGGAAGGAGGCGGCCTGCAGCATGAAGCGGGCATCGGCGTCCGAGGTGCTCGACGCTGGCTGCCGTGCCGTCTCGTCGGCCTCCATGTTGGCGGCGATCACCCGGGCGATGGGATCGTCGCCGGAGGCCGAGGCGGCCGGCTCGGCCTGCTCAGGCTCGGGGCGGGGCGGCGGGGTCGCCGTGGAACTCGGCACCTTGCCGCCCGGGGCGATCACCTCGGATTCCGGCAGCAGGGTGTAGAACTCGAAGGTCGGCATCGGCGGCTCGTCGGGCGTCGCGGGACTCGGCGCTTGCTGGGACGCCTCGCGGCCCTCCGGCTGGGGGAGCACCGTCGCCAGCGGCGAGTCGCCGTCCTGCCAGGGGGCGGTGCCATGCTGGTGCTGGGCCAGCAGGAAGCCGGCCACCAGGCCGGCCAGTCCCCACAGCCAGCCCGGCACGCCGCGGCCCGGGGGCGGGGGGGCACGCCGGCGCGGCGTGCTGGTGGCGCCGCGCTTCTTGGCGGGGGGCTTGCGGGTGGCCATGGCTTACATCTCCTCGGGCGCGCCGACACCCATCAGGTCGAGGCCGTTGCGCAGCACCTGGCGAGTGGCCAGCCCTAGCGCCAGGCGGGCGTTACGCTGGGCATCGTCGTCGACCATCACCTTCACGGCGTTGTAGCAGGTGTGGAAGTCGGCGGCGAGGTCGAGCAGGTACTGGGCGATCTGCTGCGGCTCGTGGGCGGCGGCGGCGTGGGCGACCACCTCGGGGTAGCGGGCCAGGCGGTTGAGCACCGCCTTCTCCTGGTCGCTGTCGAGCAGCGCGAGCTGGGCCATGGCGAGCTCGTGGTCGAAGGCCAGGCCCTCGGCGTCGGCGCGGCGCAGCATGCTGCAGACCCGCGCATGGGCGTACTGCACGTAGTAGACCGGGTTGTCGTTGGACTGCGAGCGGGCCAGGTCGATGTCGAAGGTCAGCTGCGAGTCGGCGCGCCGGGCGGCGAGGAAGAAGCGCGTGGCGTCGCGGCCCACCTCGTCGATCAGGTCGCGCACCGTGACGTAGCTGCCGGCACGCTTGGAGAGCTTCACCTCGACCCCGGAGCGGGTGACCATCACCATCTGGTGCAGCACGTAGTCGGGCCAGCCCGTCGGAATGCCGGCCTCCAGCGCCTGCAGCCCGGCGCGCACCCGGGTCACGGTGGAGTGGTGGTCGGCACCCTGCTCGTTGATCACGGTGGTGAAGCCGCGTTGCCACTTGTCGAGGTGGTAGGCGACGTCGGGCAGGAAGTAGGTGTACTGGCCGTCGGACTTGCGCATCACGCGGTCCTTGTCGTCACCGAAGTCGGTGGTGCGCAGCCACAGGGCACCGTCGTGCTCGTAGGTGTGGCCCTTCTCGATCAGCCGCTCCACCGCGGCCTCGACCTTGCCCTGCTCGTAGAGCGAGGACTCCAGGAAG
>JAWWBV010000184.1:0-5613 GCA_033720795.1 Halomonas sp.
GGAGAGGTAGCCCAGCAGGCCGCTGGGGATCAGGAAGCCGAGCAGCACCGGGGTGAGGCAGGCCAGGGTCGCGGCCCAGGCGCGCCCGCCGTGGAGCACGAACTCGGGCAGGTGCTGGTAGCGGCCGGTGGTGTGGAAGTAGCGCCGCTTGCCCCGGGACCAGCGTTCGAGCAGCACCAGGGCGATGACGAAGGCCAGCAGGCAGGCGGCAAGCTGGGCCGCGGCCACCTGCTCGCCCATGCCGAACCAGGTGCGATAGATGCCGGTGGTGAAGGTGTCGACGCCGAAGTACTGCACCGCCCCGAACTCGTTGAGGGTCTCCATCAGCGCCAGCGACACCCCGCCGACGATCGCCGGCCGCGCCAGCGGCAGGGCCACGCTTGAGAACAGCCGCCAGGGCCCGCGGCCCAGGGTGCGGCCCACGTCCAGCACGCACACCGACTGCTCCAGGAAGGCCGCCCGCGCCAGCATGTAGACGTAGGGGTAGAGCACCAGGGTAATCAGGGTCGCCGCGCCCCACAGCGAGCGGATGTCCGGGAAGAAGTAGTCGCCGGCCGACCAGCCGAAGGTCTCGCGCAGCCAGGTCTGGATGGGACCGGCGTACTGCAGGAAGTCCGTGTAGGCGTAGGCGATCACGTAGGTCGGTACCGCCAGCGGCAGCAATAGTCCCCACTCGAAGAGCCGACGCCCCGGGAAGCGGCACATCACCACCAGCCAGGCGGTGCCGGTGCCGATGACGAAGGTGCCGAGTCCCACGGTCATCACCAGGAAGAGGGTATTGCCCAGGTAGCGGGGCAGCACGGTGCTGCCCAGGTGCTGCCAGATGCCGTCGGTGGGCATGAACAGGTGCGTCAGCACCACGATGACCGGCAGCGCCACGATCAGGGCGATGCCGATGGTCAGTGCGTTCCAGAGGTTGAGGGGCAGCGACAGGCGGGAAGGCGTGCGGGCGCGGGAACTGGCCGGACTGGTCAACGGAGTCTCCTTCCGTGCCGGGAGGGCTACAGGGATGCGAGAAACTTGCGGCTGAGAATTGTATCAGTCGGCCGGGGCGACTGCAGCCATGCTCGGCATGACGCCGATCAAGCAGGACGCCCGCCGCTCGGGAAGCGGCGGGCGTCGAGGGCCGAGCCTGGGGGGGAGGGGGCCGGCTCAGTAGCCGATCAGCAGCGACGGCAGGCCGGTCACCAGGCTCGGGAAGACGGCCATCAGCAGGCAGGCCAGCACGATCAGCGCCACGAAGGGGATCACCGCCTTGTAGAGGTCGAGGGTCTCGACCCCCCTGGGGGCCACGCCCTTGAGGTAGAAGAGCGCGTAGCCGAAGGGAGGGGTGAGGAAGGAGGTCTGCAGCACCACCGCGACCATCACCACGAACCACAGCACGTCGATGCCCATGCTCTCGACGATCGGCAGCATGATCGGGAAGCTCAGCAGCACGATGCCGGTCCAGTCCAGGAACATGCCCAGGATGAAGACCAGGAAGAGCATCAGGATCAATGCCCCGGTGGTGCCCCCGGGCATCGCCATCACCACCTCGTGGATCACCTCCATGCCGCCGCCGATGGAGAACACCCCGGTGAAGGCGGTGGCCCCCACCAGCACCAGCATCACCATGGTGGTGGTCTTGCCGGCCTCGATCAGGGTGCGGTAGCAGGTGGACGCCTTGCGATCACCGAAGATCAGGAACAGCAGGAAGGCGATGGTGACGCCGATCGCCGAAGCCTCGGTGGCGGTGGCGATGCCGGTGAACAGCGAGCCCAGCACGCCGAGGATCAGCGCCATCGGCGGCAGCACGTACTTGCCCAGCATCTTCAGGAGCTCGCCGGTGGAGACCTCGGCGCGCTCCTCGGCCGGCACCAGGGGGCCGTACTCCGGCTTGAGGTGGCAGATCACCAGCACGTAGAGGGCGTACATCGCGCCGAGCAGCAGGCCCGGCACCAGGGCGCCGGCGAACAGCGCGCCCACCGAGACCGGCGAGTAGCTGGCCATCAGGATCAGCATGATGCTGGGCGGAATCAGGATGCCCAGGCAGCCGCTGGCCATGATCACGCCGGTGCTGAGCTGCTTGTTGTAGCCGTAGTTCAGCATCGGCACCAGGGCGATCATGCCCATCACCGCGATGGAGGCGCCGACGATGCCGGTGGTGGCGGCCAGCAGCACCGAGACCACGACGACCGTGAGGGCCAGGCCGCCGCGCAGGTTGGCCAGCAGCAGGCGCATCGACTCGAACATCTTCTCGGTGACGCCGGAGTCGTTGAGGAAGCGCGCCATCAGGATGAACAGCGGGATGGCCACCAGGACGTAGTTGTCCATGGCGTTGCCGTAGATGTTGTTGATCAGGATGCCCAGCGTATTGGCGCCGGGCCCGAACCAGGCGCCGAGCACGGCGACGCCGCCGAGCACGAAGGCCAGCGGATGACCCATGAAGAGGCCGACCAGCAGGCCGCCGAACATGAACAGGGTGAGCATCTCGGCGCTCATGCGGGGGTCTCCTTGCCCAGCGCCTGCACGGCGCGGATGACGATGGCGATGGCCTGCAGCAGCAGCAGTCCGGCGGCGACCACGATCACGCCCTTCACCGGATAGACCGGGATGGCCATCATGCCGTAGGTGGTCTCGCCGCGGCTGAAGGAGCGTTCGAAGAACGCCCAGCCGAGGGTCAGCAGCATCCAGATGAAGGGCACGAAGAAGATCAGGTAGCCGAGGAGCTCGAGGGCCGCCTGCTTGCGGCGCGAGAGCAGGCGCTTGAGCACGTCGACCTCGACGTGGGCGTGATGGCGCAGCCCGTAGGCGGCCATCAGCATGAAATGGGCGCCGAACAGCATCTTCGTCACGTCGAAGGCCCAGTCACTGGGGCGTCCGATGAAGAAGCGCATGGCGATGTCGTAGATCACGATCAGCGTGATCACGGCGAGCAGCGGCGCGATGAGGCGTCCGAATCCCTCGTTGAGGGCGTCGATGGCCCTGGCAATGGCGTTCATGGTGGGAGCTCTCGGCATCGGGCGAAGCGTTCGGGAGGGAGCGGTGAAACCCGGGGTATCGAGGCCGGCCCCGACGGGGCCGGCCCGGACCGCTTACTGGTTCATGCAGGCCTCGATCTCCTCGAGGGACGGCAGGTCGTCGGTGACGCGGCTCATGTTGTAGGGCACCGAGATGTCACGCCAGTTGGCGTAGTGCTGCAGGTAGCTGATCATGGAGTGGTAGACCTTGGCGTGCATCGGGTCCTCGCAGGCGCCCTGGACGATCACCTCGTTGGTGATGCGCTGGATCTCGGCGAGATCCTCCTCGGAGAGCTGGTTGATCTCGGTGCCGTCCTCGATGAACTTCACCGTGCCTTCGGTGGATTCGCGCTCGGACCAGGCCAGCGACCAGGCCATGGTCGCCTGGGCGGCGATCTTCAGCTTCTCCTGGGTCTCCTCGGAGAGGGCGTCCCAGGCGTCCTGGTTGATCATCACGCCGAACACGCTGGCGGACTGGTGCCAGCCCGGCACGGACCAGTAGTCGGCGACCTCGGAGAAGCCGGCCTTGTAGTCCACGCCCGGGGTAGAGAACTCGGCGCCGTCGACCACGCCGCGCTCGATGGCCTGGTAGATCTCGCCGCCGGCCAGGGTGACCTGGGAGCCGCCGAGCTGCTCGAGTACCCGGCCCTGGTCGCGACCGGAGAGGCGCAGGCGCTTGCCCTCCAGATCGGCGATGCTCTCGATGGGCGTGCCGCCGCGGAAGCCCGACTCGTTGTTGGTGATGCCGTAGGGCAGGTAGACCATGTTGTAGTCGCCGTAGACCTCCTGGTAGAGCTCGAAGCCGCCCCACTGGTTGATCCAGTTCAGGTAGTCCACGCCGTTGAACAGGCTGGTGGTGGTGGCCAGCGGCGAGAAGGCCGGGCTCAGGCCGGCCCAGTAGCCGGGCCAGTCGCCGGCGGCCTGGATGGCGCCGGTCTGGGTGGCGTCGAACACCTCGGTGCCGGGCATCAGGGTGCCGCCGGCGCGGAAGTTGATCGTCAGCTCGTCGCCGGCCAGGGTGTTGACCAGCTCTGCCCAGTGGCGGTCGATCTGGATCAGGTCCAGGTTGTCCGGCCAGGTGGTGGTCATGGTCCAGGTTTCCTGGGCCTGGGCGGTGGTGCTCAGGGCGGCGAGGGCGACGCCGGCCGCGATGCCGGTGAGGGTGAAGGTGCGCAGTGCTGTCATTTTTTGTCCCTTTTGTTGGTTCGAGCGGCGATGCCGGCAGGCACCGCCTTGGCCAAGCCGGTCCACCCGCCGCGACCCCGTCGCTCCGACGGCGACGCGGCGCTCGCTTCAAGCTAGCACGTCGTCCCTGCAGGATTCGATCGTGCTGATGTGAAGATGACGGGGCGTGCTGCCGGCGACAGGGGGCGCGATCCGCGGCGTGCCGGCCCGCCTGGGCGGCGAGCTATGGCATGATAATCAAGGGGTTGCTTTATGTTTACGTTAACGTAAACGGACGCTCATGGAGAGCATGCAGCGTTGAACGCGGCGCTGACATAGGACCAAAGTGGTAGGTGAGGGCGCCGAGAAAGGCGCCTCGGGCAGGGCAGCGGCGACAGGAGGCAACGCCATGAGCGGCAGAGTAGGCAGCGATAGGGACAGGGACGACCGGGGGGCGAGCGCGTCCGGCGCCCTGCTGGCGCAGGCACGATGCCTCGCGCGGCGCCGCTGGCGCGGCCTGGTGTGGCTGACCGGCGAGGCCGAGGCCTGTCGGCGCGAGGCGCTGGGCCTGTGGCACGAGGGCGACTGGCGGGCGCCCCTGTGGGTCGCCGCCGCGCCTCCCGAGGGCCTCGCGGCCTCGGCCTGGCTGCCGTCGGCCAAGGCCCGCACGCGGCTGGGCGGCGAGCAGGGCCTGGTGGTGATCGATGCCGTCTCGGCCGAGGGCGGCTTCGACCCCGAGGCCTTCGGGGCGCTCTCCGGCACGCTCACCGCCGGCGGCCTGCTGGTGCTGATGACGCCGCCCGACTGGGGGCGGCGGCCCGACGCCGACTACGCCCGCCTGGCCGATCACCCCTGGCGGGCGGAGCAGCTCACCGCCCGCTACCTGGCCCGCCTCGCCCGCCTGCTGGCCGATGATGCGCGGGTGATCCGCTGGACGGCAGGGGAGGCGCCGCGCCTGCCGGAGCTGCCCGAGGCGCCGCACGAGGGCCCGCCCGTCTCCGGCGACGACGCCTGCCTGACCCACGACCAGGCCGAGGCGGTGTCTCGGCTGACCCGGCTGCGTCGCCGCCGCCCGCTGGTGCTGACCGCCGATCGCGGCCGGGGCAAGACGGCGGCACTGGGCATCGCCTGTGCGCGGCTGCTGGCGGAAGGCGCAGGCGGGGGAGCAGGAGCCACCGAGATCCTGATCACCGCCCCGCGCCCGGCGGCGGTGGCCGGGCTCTTCGAGCGCCTGGCGGCGCTCTGCCCCGAGGGCCGACGCCACGGCCAGGCCTTCGAGGCGCCCGGGGGGCGGGTGCGCTTCCTGGCCCCCGACGAGCTGGCCCGCCTGGCCGAGCAGGGCGAGGTCGGCGGCCCCGGGCGACTGCTGCTGGTGGACGAGGCGGCGGCGATCCCCGCCCCCCTGCTGGGGCGCTGGCTCGAGGCCTTCCCGCGGATCGCCTTCGCCACC
>JAWWBV010000185.1:0-5593 GCA_033720795.1 Halomonas sp.
ACCGCCAGCTCCTTCTGGAGCTGGTCGGCCACCCGGTCGGTACGCTTGAACTCGCGCATGATCGGCTCCTCGAGCGGTTAGAGCGTCCGCTCGACCTTGACCTGGTCGAAGACCTCGATCTTGTCGCCGACCTGGACGTCGTTGTAGTTCTTCACGCCGATGCCGCACTCCATGCCGTTGCGCACTTCCTGGACGTCGTCCTTGAAGCGGCGCAGCGACTCGAGCTCGCCCTCGTAGATCACCACGTTGTCGCGCAGCACGCGGATCTTCTTGTGGCGATGCACGCTGCCCTCGACGACCATGCAGCCGGCCACGGCGCCGATCTTCGGTGCGCGGAAGACGTCGCGGACCTCGGCCACGCCGACGATCTCCTCCTTCCACTCCGGGGCCAGCATGCCGCTCATGGCCTGCTTGACCTCGTCGATCAGCTGGTAGATCACGCTGTAGTAGCGCAGATCCAGGCCTTCCCGCTCGATGATCTCGCGAGCCGCGGCGTCGGCACGCACGTTGAAGCCGACCACGATGGCGTCACTGGCGAGCGCCAGGTTGGCGTCGGTGCCGGTGATGCCGCCGACGCCGGAGGAGACCACGGCCACCTCGACCTCGTCCGTGGAGAGCTCTTCCAGGGCGCCCTTGATCGCCTCCAGCGAGCCCTGCACGTCGGCCTTGAGCACGATGTTGAGCTTGGCGGCGACGTCCTGGCCCATCTGGCTGAACATGTTCTCCAGCTTGGCCTTCTGCTGGCGCGCCAGGCGCACCTCGCGGTACTTGCCCTGACGGAAGTTGGCGACCTCGCGGGCCTTCTTCTCGTCGGCCAGCACCATGAAGTCGTCACCCGCCTCGGGGGTGCCGTCCAGGCCCTGGATCTCCACCGGGGTGGAGGGGCCGGCCTCGTCGACCTGCTTGCCCAGCTCGTTGGTCAGCGCACGCACGCGGCCGTAGTGCAGGCCGGCGAGCACGATGTCGCCCTTCTTCAGGGTGCCGTTCTGGACCAGCACGGTGGCCACCGGGCCGCGGCCCTTGTCCAGGCGCGACTCGACCACCACGCCCTTGCCGGGCGCCTCGGGCACGGCCTTGAGCTCGAGCACCTCGGAGACCAGCTGGATCGACTCCAGCAGCGCCTCGATGCCCTCCCCGGTGTGCGCGGAGACGTGCACGAACTGGGTGTCGCCGCCCCACTCCTCGGAGATGACGCCGTGCTGGGAGAGCTCGTTCTTGACCCGGTCCGGATCGGCGCCCGACTTGTCGATCTTGTTGACCGCGACCACCATCGGCACCTCGGCGGCCTTCGAGTGCTCGATGGCCTCGATGGTCTGGGGCATGACGCCGTCGTCGGCGGCCACCACCAGCACCACCACGTCGGTGGCCTTGGCACCGCGGGCACGCATGGCGGTGAACGCCGCGTGGCCCGGGGTATCCAGGAAGGTCACGCCGCCGTGGTCGTCTTCCACGTGGTAGGCACCGATGTGCTGGGTGATGCCGCCGGCTTCGCCGGTGGCCACCTTGGCCTTGCGGATGTAGTCGAGCAGCGAGGTCTTGCCGTGGTCGACGTGACCCATGACCGTGACCACCGGGGAGCGGGTGATCTCCTCGCCCTCGTAGGAGATGCCCTCGAGGACCTCGGTCTCCAGCGCATCGTCCTTGACCAGCTTGGGCGTGTGGCCCATCTCCTCGACCACGATGGCCGCGGTGTCCTGATCGATGGTCTGGTTGATGGTCACCGCCGCGCCCATGGTGAACATGGCCTTGATGACCTCGTTCGCCTTGATCGACATCTTGTCGGCCAGGTCGGCGACGCTGATCGACTCGGGGATCGAGACCTCGCGGACGATCGGCTGGGTCGGCTTCTGGAAGCCGTGCTTGCCGCCGCCCTGGGCGGCGCCACCGCGGCGACCACCGCGACGCTCGGCGCGCTTGGCCTTCTTGCCGCCCCGGCGACGCTCCTCGCGGTCGCCGCGATCGTCGTCGCGATCGTCACGGCCCTTCTTGCCACCCTTGCCGCTGGCCTTCTTGACCGCGGCACGACGCGGCTCGGCACGCCCTTCCTTCGGCGGCGCAGGAGGCTCCTCGGTGGCCGGCTGGGTCTCCAGCTCCGGCACCGGGATCGCCGGCTCACTGACGGCCTTCTCGGCCTCCAGCTTGGCGGCGGCCTCGCGCGCGGACTCCTCGGCGGCACGCGCCTTGGCTTCCTCGGCCTCGCGGGCATCCTTGGCGGCCTGGGCCTGCTGGGAATCGGCCATGTCGCCGACCAGCTGGCGCGGCCCGGCGTCGACCTCGGGCTCGCTCTTGGCGGTCTCTTCCTCGGCGCGCTTGACGTAGGTGCGCTTCTTGCGCACCTGCACCTCGATGCTCTTGCCGCGCTCGCCGGTCTTGATGCGGCTGCGCGTCTTGCGCGTCAGGGTGATGCGGTTCTTCGCCGCCCCGGCGCCGGTGCCGCCGTGACTCTTGGTGAGATAGTCGAGCAGCTGGCGCTTGTCCTCTTCGGACACGGCGTCATTCTCGGCCTTCTGGCCGAGCCCTGCTTCCTTCATCTGCTCCAGCAGGCGAGGCACGTCGCGCCCCACCTTCGCTGCAAAATCCTTAACGGTCATTTCTGACATTACGACCCTCCTCAGCCCGTGACCCGTTTACTGTTCGTTCTCGAACCATGGCGCACGGGCAGTCATGATCAGTGCCGCGGCGCGCTCCTCGTCGATACCCTCGATGTCGGTCAGATCATCGACGGACTGCTCGGCCAGGTCCTCCATGGTGACAATGCCCCGACTGGCCAGAATGAAGGCCAGGTGACGCTCCATGCCGTCCATCTCCAGCAGGTCGTCGGCCGGCTGGGCGCCGTCGAGTTCCTCCTCGGAGGCGATGGCGAGGTTCAACAACTCGTCCTTGGCGCGAGCGCGCAGCTCCTCGATGGTCTCCTCGTCGAACTCCTCGATCTCCAGCATCTCCTCGACCGGCACGTAGGCGACCTCCTCCAGGGAGGTGAAGCCCTCGTCCACCAGCAGGCGCGCCACGTCCTCGTCGATGTCCAGGTGCTGGATGAAGTGCTCGACCAGACTATCCACTTCCTGGTCGCGCTTGGCCTCGGCCTCCTCCTCGGTCATGACGTTGAGACGCCAGCCGGTGAGCTCGGAGGCCAGGCGCACGTTCTGGCCGCTGCGGCCGATGGCCTGGGCCAGGTTGTCCTCGGCGACGGCCACGTCCATGGCGTGGGACTCCTCGTCGACGAGGATCGAGGCGACATCGGCCGGTGCCATGGCGTTGATCACCAGCTGGGCGGGATTGTCGTCCCACAGCACGATGTCCACCCGCTCGTTCTGCAGCTCCGAGGAGACCGCCTGCACGCGCGAGCCGCGCATGCCGACGCAGGCGCCGACCGGATCGATGCGACGGTCGTTGGTCTTGACCGCGATCTTGGCCCGGGAGCCCGGGTCGCGCGCCGCGCCCTTGATCTCGATGAGCTGCTCGGCAATCTCCGGCACCTCGATGCTGAACAGCTCGATGATCAGCTCCGGGCAGGTGCGCGAGAGGATCAGCTGGGCGCCGCGAGCCTCGGCATCGACCTTGACCAGCAGCGCGCGGACCCGCTCGTTCATGCGGTAGCGCTCGCCCGGGATCATCTCGCTGCGCGGCAGGAACGCCTCGGCGTTCTCGCCCAGGTCGATGATCAGGCCGTCGCGGGTGGTCTTCTTGACGATGCCGGCGACCAGCTCGCCCTCGCGCTCGGCGTACTGGCGCACCACCTCGGCGCGCTCGGCCTCGCGCACCTTCTGCACGATGACCTGCTTGGCGGTCTGGGCGGCGATGCGGCCGAAGGCGGCGTTCTCGATGCGCTCCTCGACCACGTCACCCAGCCCCAGGGGCGGATCGCGGCGCTCGGCGTAGGAGAGCTTGATCTGGGCGTCGGGCCCGTCGAAGTCGTCGTCCTCGACCACCTCCCAGCGGCGGAAGGTCTCGTAATCGCCCGTGTGGCGATCGATGTGCACGCGCACGCTGGCTTCCTCGTCTTCGAAGCGCTTGCGCGATGCACTGGCCAGGGCCGCCTCGACGGCCTCGAAGATCACCTCGCGGGAGACCCCCTTCTCGTTGGAGATCGTGTCGACGACCGCCAGAATTTCTTTACTCATGCCTTAGCCTCGCCAGTGAACCTGTCCTTATACACCGAGCTCGTCACGTGAACTGCGGGACGACCCGCGCCTGATCGATGCCCTCGATGGGAAAGCAATACTCCTCGCCGTCGACCTGCAACAGCACCTCGTCGTTCTCGACACCTGCCAGCAGCCCCTTGAACTTGCGCCGGCCGTCGAAGGGGGCGCGCAGCTTCACGGTGACCACATGGCCGGCATACTGGGCGAACTGCTCGAGGGTGAAGAGCGGTCGATCCATGCCCGGCGAGGAGACTTCCAGTCGATACTCGCCCGGCACCGGGTCCTCGACATCGAACACCGCACTGATCTGACGACTGACATCGGCGCAGTCGTCCACGCTTATCCCGTTCTCGTGGTCGATGTAGATCACCAGGCGGGAGTGTTTGCCCTGGGACAGATGATCGATGCCCCAGAGTTCGAACCCCATGGCCGAGACCACCGGTTCGATCAGCGCATGCAGCGCAGCGTCCTTGATTGCCACGGAAGAAAGCTCCTACAGCCGTTGCATCAGGCACCTGGCCGGGAGTCGAGAGAAGAGTCAGGTGGCTGATTGGCGTTGCCCGAGCAGCGCCGCCGGCATGTCCGGCTGGCAAGCTGCTAACAAAAAGCCCCTTCACAGGAAGGGGCTTTTACAAGAAACCTGTATACCACTTCGGCATTCCGGCACGCCACTGAAACTGCGCATGCCTGCCAAGAAGATGGTAGCGGGGACCGGATTTGAACCGATGACCTTCGGGTTATGAGCCCGACGAGCTACCAGACTGCTCCACCCCGCATCAATCTAGGTCGGTGATTGTAAGCCCACATGACCTGCTGGTCAAGCGGCAACACCGCATTCTGCCAATCCTGCTTCGAAGGTGCGAACAGCTCGCTCGCTTCGAATTTGGTGCCGAAGGCGGGACTTGAACCCGCACGACCGTAAGGTCACTACCCCCTCAAGATAGCGTGTCTACCAATTCCACCACTTCGGCATCGGGGAGGCTGGACAAGACGACTCAGTCGCCGCTTTCCTCCAGCACTGGCGCAGTATTATCCATATCACTGCTGCCTTCGTCAAGGGTCGGCACGGCATTCTGCTGTTCGATCAGCTCGGCATCGGGAATGCCGGCCTCGGGCGCATCGCCGGCCTGGGACGCGAAGTACGCCAGGGTCAGCGAGGTGGCGAAGAAGGCCACGGCCAACAGGCCGGTGAACTTCGCCAGGAAGTTACCGCTGCCCCGCGAGCCGAACACGGTCTGGGAGGCACCGCCGCCGAAGGCGGCACCGGCTTCGGCGCCCTTGCCCTGCTGCAGCAGGATCAGGACGACCAGGGCGATGGCGATCGCCACGTGGGTCATGAGAATGGCAACTTGCATGGATTCAACCTGCTGACTGACAAATGGCTAGGAAATCGTCGACCTTGAGGGAGGCTCCCCCCACCAGGCCGCCGTCGATGTCGGGCTGGGCGAGCA